>DAIDHX010000025.1 GCA_027451885.1 Planctomycetales bacterium | reverse complement strand
ATACTGGCGGGGTCACACCCGTTCCCATTCCGAACACGGCCGTTAAGCCCGCCAGGCCCATGATAGTGCCTCTGGCGCGAAAGTCGGTTATCGCCGGAATTTTCCACCCAGCCGCCCTGGCCCTCGCCCGGGCGGCTTTTTTTATCTCAGCCATGCCGTTTACGCCGGTCCATATTCTGGCGGTCATCCCCATCGCTCGATTGAGGCGGCTTGCGCTCCCCTTCTCCGCCCTCGCGATCGGCAGCATGATCCCAGACTTCCCACTCTTTCTTCGTGGATTCCCGCCCTATCTCCAGGGGATAACCTATGGCGACACGCATTCGGTCGCGGGGCTGGGCACAATCTGTCTTCCGCTGGGGATGGCCGGTTTTCTGATCTTCCAGTTGCTCATGAAACAGCCGCTCTATGCGCTCTTACCCGGGGCCATTCAGGAACGATCTGTACGGTTGCTTGAGCGTCGGCCCAGATCGTGGTTGCTCTTTCTTACTCTTGCCGCCATCGCGGTCGTCCTGGGCGCGGCGACGCACATCCTCTGGGATTCATTTACTCACGAACGGCGCTGGGGAACCCAGCTTTTCCCCATTCTCAATCGCCCGATGTTCCTTATCCGCACACGCACCTTCAAGCTCTGTAATCTGTTGCAACTGGGTTGCAGTGCGATCGGGATTCCGCTCCTGGCCATCGCGGCCACTCTCTGGATCATGCACGAACGCCCGGCAACGGTCTCCAGGGAAAACTCGCTCCCACGGCGGGCCAAGCTCGCGGCTGGACTTTTTGTCCTGGCGATTCCCCTTTCGGCCACGAGCTGGGCCGCGATCACCTATCGCACCATCGGCGGCAAGCTCTATCACGCGGCCGTCTGGTCCGTGATCGCAACGACGCTGACGGTGGCCGCGTATTGCCTGACATTCCAGGTATTGCGCGCTGCGCTGGCGCGGGGGCGTGGCTCGATGTCCCGTTGATTTCCCAGGAATGAGCGGGGAGATCACGCTTTCCAGGACACCACCGCTTGCTGATTGGTTGGCGGCAGGGGGTGGAACTCGCTCCGTGCGAAACCTGCGTGCTCGAAGACCGAGCGCAGCTCCGCGAAGGTGTAGGCGTCGCCCCGGGCTGTGGTGGCGAGCATCACGAGCGCGAATGTGGCGGTCGCGGGGGGTGTGATGCGATCGGGCTCGGGGATGAATTCGAGGGTGATGGCCCGGCCGCCGGCTGCGAGGGCCGCGTGGGCCCTGGCGGCCAGATTCTCGCATGTTGGAATGTCGAAGTGATGGAGGAAGTTGGTCAAAAGCACGATGTCATAGGGTCCGCCCCAGTCCACGTCGAAGGCGCTTCCCGGGCGCAAGGCGTGCCTTTCCGCGACGCCGGCCCTGCGTGCGTTCTCGGCGGCCACGGTGAGCACGTTCGGCCAGTCGAGCGCTGTGACGTGCGCATGCGGGTAGCGTTCGGCGACCGCGATGCCGAAGAGTCCGTGCCCCGCGGCGACGTCGAGCACGCGGAGCGGCTGGCCTGCGTCCCCGCCGATCAGGTTCGCGAGCAGTTGTGCGGGCATGTGCATAAGCGGGGCCATGCCGCGGGCAAAGTCGACCCAGATGGGGTTGTCGTGAGAGACCGAGCCCTCGTCGGAGATGACCGTGCCGCCGCGCCTGGCGGCCGCGCCCAGGCGTTCGAAGCCGCTCCGCATCTCCCGGCTGAGCAGGAAGTCCACCGCCCCACCCAGGTAAGCCGGCGACTTGCGGTCGAGGAACAGCCTGGAATCGGGCGTCAGCTCATACCGATCGCCCTGCTTTTGCAGGAAGCCCATGATGGCCAGATAGTCGGCCAGGATGCGGATTCCGCGCGGGTCGGCCTGGCACGCCGCCGCGATCTCACTCGCCGTGGCATGGCCCGCGGCGATCTGCGTGCACAGGTCCAGCTCGATCGCGGCCCGCAGCGCCTCGGTGCGCTGAAAGGCGCTCATCGTCTCGAAAAACAACGCGGGAGATGGTCCCTGGTGTGTCATTGGCTCACCCGAGGTCTGTTACTCGAAATCCCCTCTCACGACCCGGCCCGAATCATACGCCCATGCCTCACGATGCGAAACCCACCTCGCCCCCGCCGACAACGATCCGAACCCGCAAATCCCCCCCCGCGCTGGCAGGGCTTCGTTCGGGACGGCTGCGCGGGCGCGGTCCCCAGCCTCACGCGGAATTCACGGCTCGCGCTGGCAGGGGCTCGTTCAGGCCCGCGCTGCGGGGGTCTCCGCGATCGTTGCACTTTCTTGCCTGAGAACGATCGTGCCGGCATGCTCGGCCAGGCATAATCGTTCTTGTCCGTTTCGCGTCAAGAGAGGGACGACCAACCCCTCGCGCTCGGGACCATGCGAGCCGCTGCCTGATCGCCGCGGTGAACTCCCCATGAAACTCAACTGGCTGCTCATCTTTATCCCGATCGGCCTGGGGCTCGAATGGTTCCAGGCGAGCCCGATCCTGGTCTTTCTGGCCTCCGCGCTCGCGATCGTCCCGCTCGCCGCCCTCATGGGTGACGCGACCGAGGTTCTCGCCAGATATCTCGGCCCCACGATCGGCGGGCTTTTGAACGCCACGCTGGGCAACGCGCCTGAGATCATCATCGCCTCGTTCGCCCTCCATGAAGGGCTTGTAAGCATGGTGAAGTCTTCACTTACTGGTTCGATCATCGGCAATCTCCTGCTGGGTCTTGGGATCGCGTTCTTCGCGGGGGGGATCAAGACCAGGCGCAGCCAGCGCTTCGACCCCGTCGTCGCGCGGCAGAATAGTGCGCTTTTGACCCTGGCGTCGTTCGGGCTGATCATCCCCGCCGTGACCCAGTTCAGCGCACAGGCAACGAAGCAGATCAGCCACGAGATCGCCTTCATTCTGTTTCTGGTTTACCTTGCAAGTCTGGTTGCGATTCTGATCTCCCAGCGCCCCGTGATCGGCAAGGAAGGAGTCAAGGCGAGCCTCAGGGAGCGTGGCGAGCGCCCGGACGAGGTGAGCGAGCAGGCGGAAGCAGGCTGGGGCCGCGGCAAGGCGCTTGGGGTTCTGGTCGCGGTGACGCTCGGCCTGGCGCTCATGAGCGAGATCCTGACCGGCGCGCTCGAGCCCGCGTCGGAGAGCCTGCACCTGACGCCGCGCTTCGCGGGGGTCTTCCTGCGCGCGCTTGTGGGCAACGCGGCCGAGCTTGCCGCGGCGGTCCGGTTCGCGCGGAAGGACCAGATGGACCTCTGCGTGGGCGTAACCGTCGGCGCCAGCGTCCAGGTGGGATTACTGGTCGCGCCCGTGCTCGTGTTTCTTGGCATGCTGATAGGCCAGAACATGGATCTGATCTTCTCACCGCTCGAGCTGATCGCCATCGTGATGGCCATCTACTTCACCCGGAACCTGACCTACGACGGTGAATCGACCTGGCTCGAGGGCCTGATGCTCGTCGCCGTCTACGCGATGTTTGGATTCGGCTTCTACTACCATCCCAGGTCCGACACGCTCCTGCCCATTGCCGCTCCACTTCTTACACCCCAGGGCCCCTGACCGACCCTCGACAACACCCGTTTCTTACCACCCTCGCCCCGGCTGGATCGACACGCCCGGGGCGACGCTCGATCGACCCCCCAACCGCCCGGAATCGACCGAGCGGAAACCCCAGGCCCTCCCCGCTCCCGCGGAACCCCGCATCGAGGCGAATCCACCGCGGGGCCGCCCGCTCCCGTCCACGATTCGGATCCGCCCGACCCGCCGAAGCGCGGTCGACCGAGCGGACCCCAGGCTCGATCCCTTCCAACCGGACCTCGCCCCGGCGCCGGTCCAGGGACCCGGCTCAGGATCGTGGCCGCGAACGACACCACAAGGCCGCCCCCCGGACGCCGACCGCCGGCCGCCGGCTCAATCCGCCGAATTGTCAAGGAACGTCTCCACGGCGGAATCCCCCCATCCGGGACAATCCCACCCCCGCCACGCGCGCCCGAGTCAACGCATCAGCCGAGGACACCTCCCCGCGCTGAGCCACCTCCGCACCCCCGACCGATCCGCGGATGACCGGCCCCCCACGCGATGGCTTTGCTTTGCGCGGACGTTTTGGCTTTGCTCCGCGCGGGCGCGTTGGCTTCGCTCCGCGCGGGCTCGACGGCTTCGCTTTTTCCCTCTGCCTTCCCACAAAGGACCATCCCCGCTGTGACAACTTGTTCCACCCTGAACTTATACAGCCCCTGTGGACATCCAAAGATGAAGAGGGGAATGGGGGGCACCTTCTCGTCGACATCAGGGTCGATGTTGCCGATGAAGAGGTTGGCGCCCACATCCTGCTGCTTCTTGTCCTGGCTGGCCTTGTTCACGCGGATGGGCTTGCCATACACCTTGATCATGTTCAAGATCTTGATCGCCTGCACCAGTGTCACAGCTCTTCACTTTCCACCAAAGTTCGCCATCTTCGTGGCCTGCAGCTGATTCGTGACTTTTGGAATCTCAACAGGACTTCAACGCCCAAGTTATTGCCCACAACGATGTGACGGCTTTGAACCACACAGCACTGTCAATCCACAGTTTGCTTGAATTCCACACAGAGTGCGCCCATTGGATGTAAATGTCATTGCTTGCCCTGCTTTGGATGCCTGGCAATTGGCGAATGCCGAGCCAATCTTTTGTCAAGAAACAAGTGAAAGTGCTGCAGGCTGGGCCTCACATAGTCTGCGTCCTCCTCGCTCTTAAACTCCACAAAGCCATAGCCCTGATGCTGGCTCGTCACTCGATCCTTTGGCAGGTACACATTCACTGCATCTCACAATAACAAGGGTCAGTCCACACATGCTGGCTGAAGGCGTGGCATGTTCCTTACAGACGTGCAAAGGGGAAATCCGTCCTCGTACCTAAAGGTCCTGCTTGGACAAACAGCTCCCAGACCAACTCCTCTGACAGCTGCAAACCAGGCATGATCTTCAGAGAGGCTCAATGAACCAGCATAATACATATTGGCATCATTGATATTTTTAAGGGGTTCTATGTTAACAGTCTGCTGAGGATATGACGTACAGAGTCACAACAGTGCTCAAGTGCTGGGCTTGAC
>DAIDHX010000024.1 GCA_027451885.1 Planctomycetales bacterium | reverse complement strand
TGCGACCGTTCACGGACGCCACGGCGCGAAAGTCAAATGCGCCTGGTCCTCTCGCCAACGGTCCAGCGCTCTCGGCCATTGAGCCGTCAGGACGCCCGGCGCCTCACCCCCCTCGCTCATCGCGATTGTATCGGCTGGTCATACCATTTCAATGGTAGCGTCCACTCAGCGGCGGCTCTCCCGCAGCTCGCGTCGGCGTGTCTGGTACTCCTCCGGGTTGATCTCCTTGCAGGCGAACCGCTGATCGAGGATCGTGAGCGCCTCGTTTTCGCGCCGGCGAAACGATGGACCGAACGCGCGGAACGCCCGACCACCAGAGCAATGACTCCCCCGATCAGCAGAAGCCAAAACAAGAGCATAGAGACTATCATCGCGATCATCGCGCCCCATCCGCGATAGATTACTGGATACACCCCCGGCCCGAAGCCAAAACCCGGCCCGACGAGTGCCGGTACAGCGAGGAGGCCGCCGAGAATGGCAACGACGACCAGAACCCGTTGCCCGACAACCTGCCACGCTATTGGGCGTTGGTGTTGCGCGACCAGCGTTGATGCCTGCCTTCGCTCGCTGCCAGAACGTACCGGAGCCCTCGACGATGCAGAATCGATGCCCAGAGCACGCATGTTGGTAGTACGATAGCCAATAGTAGAATTGGGCGAAGATTGGGGCTCAGGATTCTGCCTCGTACGTCTCGCCTTTTCGGGCAGGCGTGGCACAGAAATAGTAGGTATCAACCAGGGGAGGTTTTGATGGCGAAGGATCTCGTGTGTGGCATGCAGGTGAACGAACCGGACGCCGCTGCGAAAGGCCTCACCAGCGCGCACCAGGGCCACACCTATTACTTCTGCTCGCCGGGCTGCAAGCGGCAGTTCGATCAGAATCCACAGAAGTACGTCAGCCAGCAATCAGCCGCGCGCTGATCGATCATGTAGCCGAAGGAATGACGGAGGTCTTGCGATGATGCAAGGGATGCGGGGGCGCTGCCCAATGTGTGGGATGATGATGGGTGGGCAGCCGATGCAGGCTCAGGGAGCGCCGAACCTGAACGAGATTCGGAACCAGATCCAGAACCTGCAGCGTCAGCTCGATCAATTGGAAATGGGCCGGACGAGCCCCCAGCAAGTCCAGCAGCAGATGCCTCAGATGTGCCCGATGTGCCAGGGCATGATGAGTGGGATGGGGGCCACGCCCGACAAAGAGGAGCTGGAAACGGGGATCCAGCAGCAGATTCAGTAGCTGAACCGGCGGGTCAGCCAGTTGGAGCACGGGCGGCAAGCCGGCGCCGGGTGACTCGGGCGCGCGCACTACCCTGACCGAACGACGGTTGGGCGATCGGTGTCTTCCTTCTTTGGGCGCGTGGCTCGCCGATCTGCCGTCGCCCAACGGTCGGTGGGACCCGGCTCGGACGTCGCGCCGGTCTATGACCGCCTGGTGAGTCGGTACGACGCTTTTGGTGCGCTCTGGGAACAGGTCGTGGCCAGACGGGCGGTGGAGCATATCCGATCCCTCGTCCGGGAGCACGCGCGTCCGGGGGGCGCTCGTGCTCGAAGTGGGAGCCGGGACCGGGCGGAGCATCACCCTCCTGATGTAAGAGGCTCGGCCACGGCGGGTTATTGGAGTCGATCTCTCTGCGGGCACATTGGCCTGGGCGCCGGTACGACTCAGCGATCCGTCGATCGAGCTCGTGCGCGCGGATGCACGCCCGCTCCCCTTCCCTGACTGCACATTCGACATGGTGCTGAGCCTGTGGATGCGGGAAACCACGCCCGATTCGGTCGCACAACTCGCGCGAGCTCGCGCGAGTTGTGCGACCGAATCGGGGATCGTGCTCACCACATTCCGCAGCCTGCCAGCAGGTTTTGTTGGCCAAGCCGGTTTATGCTTGATCGAACCGACGCCGCCGCAGGATATCTTGGTTGCGGAACGCGCTATGAGTGTCGGCCAGCACCAGAGCAGCGGCGGCCGGTGGGAACGCGACGCCAACTTACTTCTTGAGGTTGACGACTCGGCAAAATGGTTCGGTCGTCGCCAGATGGAGACTCCACATTGGCGTAAAACCGGCGGCAATTGCGGCAAGGTCCACCAGCAGATCCCACTGCGTCTCCCGTTGGTTTCGTCCCGGGGGCTGGGCCGGTCGTAAGGCTCTCACGATCGCGTCGGCGACCATGCCGCTCTCCTGATCATCGTCCGAACGATGGGCGATGCTCCTTCGCGCCTTTCCAAAATGCTTGACACCGTTCGTATTCGCTTGCACAATAAATACTGATAAGCGAATATGAGGATATTGTGATGACCGAATCCACGGTCGCGATTCGTTCGACCCTGGAGGCGACGGAGATTCGGAGCCGCTTCTTCCGGGTGCTGGGCGATCCGAAGCGCCTGAAGATCCTGGAGCTCTTACTCGACGGCGAAAAATCAGTCGGTGAGATTGTCGAGCACATCCAGGCATCCCAGGGCCGAGTCT
>DAIDHX010000023.1 GCA_027451885.1 Planctomycetales bacterium | reverse complement strand
ATCGTGCGCTCCTCCACGCCATCCGCGCTCAAGGCCACCGCCGGGATGATCTCCCGCGAGTCCGGCAGGCCAAAGCGGACCGTGAACGTACCATCGTCGCGGAGCTGCACCTGCTCTCCCTGTAGCGTCACCCGCGCATTCGGCCGGGTGCTGCCATAGACGATGAGCTCGGCATCAATCTGGAAGTGGAACGCCTCCGACGAAAGCGAAGGCATCGACCCCGTTGCAAGACTCTGCAACGCCGAGGTACCCATCGGCTTGCGGAAACGTTCCTCAATCAGGTCACGGAGATCCACCGAGCCCAGCGACGTGCCCCCCTGGGACGACGGATTCTGGATGCGATCAAACTGGCGCTGGACGCTCGCCCAGTTCTCATCAAGCGGATCAGCCGCACCCAGCTTGGGGGTGGTTGCAACGTTCGAACGCGCGAGCACATAAAACTTGCCCCGGCGCGACAGATAGCCAATATCCACGCGATACGAACGCGGCGGCTCGACCACGTCGATGTACCAGTTGTTAACCCCGCCGTGGATCGGAATGTCGCGGACATGCTGCTCAGCCGCGGATGTCGTGTCCTCACTCGAGACATCCATCACCCGCAGGATCGGCCGCGCGGCATGCCACTCCTGCCCTAGCGCGGCCTGAGCCCGCGCCAGCGTGGTGCGCGAAAGCTCCCAGTACGCGTGCAACCAGAACGAATCACGCGTGAGCACGATGATCCGGTCCTTCACACAACCATGGTCCAGGGTCTGGATCGGCGTGATCGGGGCCGCGAGCACCTGCGAATCATGACGCGACGCCGAGACCGAATTCCGCGCGGCTGCCGTCTCAGCCCCCTGGCGCCGCTTCGAACTCGCAGACGCCCTCGGCGCCGGCTTCGACATCCCCTTGCGAGCACTCGATCTCGGTGCGGACAGCGTGCGAATCAACTGGTCCTTCCGCATCGCATGCCAACCAGGAACACCCTGCTCCTTCGCAAGCTGCGCCAGTCGCCGCTTATTCAGGTCCTTCAAGGATTCAGCAGTCATTAGGTCGCCACTCCCGCAGCCCTCGCCCCGCCCAAAATCGCGATCGCGGCGAGAGATGAATGCGAATGAAAAGACCATTCATCCGTGAGTGGAGCGAACCGGCTTACTCCCTGTAAGCCGGAACCGTCATGCCGTGCAACTCGAAACCAAAATCGACGAAGTAAAACCAGAAGACCCGTGGCGAATCCTTGCAAAAACGTTGTCAACGGACGTAAAAAAAGCGGCTGTCAAACCAGTTCGGTTCGACGCCGCTTCGTTACGCAGGCGCGTGACAGATTGTTGTTTGCGATTCGGCCATGACGGAAACCCCAGGGTGACCTTCGGCGGGTACGTCATTGTAAAGCTGGGAATCGCCGTGTTGCCACGCGCGATCGATTATGGATACCAAAGCGCCTAATTGACTGTCAACCGAGGTTTCGTTCGCGCTTGTCCGAAAACGTACACCCAGCAAGGCACGACCCAATCACCCAAAATCGTTTACGCATTCCCCCTAGAACCCCCGCTCAAGGCGACCGTGGCTGAGAATCAACCCTCCGGAACGAGTTTGTGAAAAAAATCGCGAAGTCGACCTCGGGACCGTTGACAGGGGCCTGCTCGATCGGCTAAACCGTTATCGTAGTGGCACGTCCACAGTCTCTGCGACCTGGATTCGTCGTTCCTTCGATCGTCCCGATAGCGGCTCGACCGGCGCGGGGTGGGGTCGGCTGGCGAGCCAGTAACAGGGTGTCGTGCATGGCTGCGTTACCGGGGCAGCAATCGTCGCGTCTCGCTCGCGGCCTCGAATGGGCCTCGATCGCAACGACGATCGGCCTGGAGTTCGCGTTGCCGTGCATGCTGGGGTTTGCCATTGATCGTCGTTTCGGGATCAGACCGGCCGGAACCTTGATTGGCGCGATTCTTGGTTTTGTGATGGGGATGACCCACACGATCCGGCTTGGGCAGGTTTCATCGAGTAAGCCCGATTCGAACGAGCGGCGGAAGCCGAGCTAACAACCAGTTCGAGACTCGTTCTCGAAACCACTTTCGCGGTTTGCGGTGATTTTACCGCCATTTGGAATTACGACCTCGCATCTTCTGGATCGAGATCCGCATGGCTGAAGCTTCGGAAAACCCCCTGAGCCACGTCGTCGACCATACGAGCCTTGAGCTCCCCTGGTTCACGCCGCCGCACTTCGAGTGGACGATCGAGCTGCCGACCATCTTCGGGATTCAGCTCACGCGCTTCATGGTCATGGAGCTGATCGCCGCCGGGCTCATGGTGTTGCTCTTGATTCCGATGGCGCGGTCGCTGGCGAAGAGCCCTTACGCCAGGGGGCTTGGGGCCAACATGTTCGAGGCGATCCTGCTCTTTCTGCGGGACCAGGTCGCCCGGCCCGCGATCGGCGGCCATGGCGCCGACCGGTTTGTGCCATACATCTGGACGGTTTTCTTCTTCGTGCTCTTCAACAATTTGCTGGGCATCATCCCCGGCGGCGCCTCCGCCACCGGCAACATCAATGTGACGGCGGTCCTGGCCCTGGCAACCTTTGTGGTTGTGGTGGGCGCGGGAATGCGCGAGATGGGCGCTGCCCATTTCTGGGTCAGCATTGTGCCGCAGCTTGATGTGCCCGTCATTATCAAGAAGCCGCTCTGGATTCTCATGTTCGGGATTGAAGTCTCGGGGCTCTTCATCCGGCACGTGGTGCTCGCCATTCGACTTTTTGCCAACATGTTCGCGGGCCACGTCGTGCTGTCGGTCATCCTGGGTTTCATCCTGATGACCAAGTTTCTGTCGGTCTACTTTTTCGTGGTTGCACCAGCGAGCTTGCTGGGGGTTCTCTTTCTGAGCTTGCTTGAGCTCTTTGTAGCCTTCTTGCAAGCTTACATTTTCACGTTTCTCTCGGCCCTGTTCATTGGTACGGCGCTCCATCCGCATTGATGGTGCGCGGCGGGGCTCGGCGCTCGCGGCGGCGCGAGCGTTCATCGACGATCGGTTCGCTTGCGGACGAGAGGACGAGCGGTTTTCCTTCAGGTGCGATTGTTCTTGCCACTCGAGGAGTCAGGGTCGTGATGAAGCGTTTCAAGACAGCGGTGCTTGCGGTCGGGCTCGTCTTTATGGCGGCGGGGTACGCGGGGGCTCAGACGCCAGCCGCCTCTACCGGGTCGTCGTCGGATCTGAAGGCGATCGGCGCCGGTCTCGTGATCATCGGTGCGTCGATCGGCATCGGCATGCTGGCCAAGGGCGCGCTTGAGAGCATGGCCCGCCAGCCGGAGATCCTGGGCAACATCCAGACGGCGATGATCATCGCGGCGGCACTGATTGAAGGCCTCGCGTTCTTCGCGCTCGTGATCATCATTCTCGAAGTACTCTTCGGCTAGCTTCAACTGGGGCGAGCCTCGCCGTTTTCGGAGTCGAGGTTTGTTCCGGTTGCGGGTGCCGGATCGTGCGTGATCCGGCGCTCGTGGGCGGGGTGGATACGGTTCGGTCCTCTTCCAGTGTGGGTGCTCTCGCCATGGGGCTTCGGTCGAGCTGGGCTTCGCGAATTCGCTTGCTGCTGCTTGTCCTCGGGCTGTCGGGCCTGGGCGGCGCGCTGTTTGCCGAGCAAGAAAACGAAAAAAAGGGGGCGGATCATGCTCCCGCGGCCGGGGCGGCCAAGGAGGCTGGCCACGGGGCGCAGGGGGCGGAGTCGCACCAATCCGGCGGCGGTGAGAAGGTCAACCCGCTCAAGGTCGAGCCCAAGCTGGCATTCTGGACGCTTGTGCTCTTCGTGGGTCTTATGACCGTGCTGGGGAAGTATGCCTGGAAGCCGCTCCTGGCCGCCTTGCATGCTCGGGAAGAGCATCTTGAGCATGTGCTCAAGGAGACGGAGCGGGCACGCAATGAGAGTGAGGCGATCCTGGCCGAGCATCGCAAGCTGCTCGCCCAGGCGGGGGACGAGGTTCGGGGGATCCTGGATCGGGCGCGGCAGGACGCGGCGGCGGCGGCCGAGGCGATCACCCGGCAGGCTCAGGCCGAGGCTGAAGCGGCTCGCGATCGTGCGCGGCGCGACATCGCCGCGGCCCGCGACCAGGCGCTTGGCGAGCTCTGGGACAGGACCGCCGGCATGGCGGTCACCGTGGCCGAGCGCGTGCTGGTCAGGACGCTGGGCGACTCGGATCAGAAGCAGCTCTTTGAAGCAGCCCTGGCTGAGCTCCCTGCGCTTGCGAACGGCTCGGGAGGCTCCAAGGGATGATCGAGCTCGATCCTGAACTCGCTCGCCCCTACGCGCAGGCCCTGGTCGGTGCGGTGCAAAGCCAGGGGGGCGACCCGGATGCCGTGATCGCTGAGCTCGCGGAGATTTACCGCGACCTCTTCGAGGCGTTTCCCCGCTTCCACGCGGTGATGGGCTCTGGGGAGGTTCCGGCCGCCGATCGCGACCGGATTCTGCTCGAATTGCTCGACGGCCGCGCCAGCGAGGTTGTGCTCCGATTTCTGCGGGTGCTCAGCCGCCGCGGCCGGATTGAATTCCTGCACCCTGTGATTCGCGAGGCGCAGGTGATCTGGGACCGCGAGTGCAACCGTGTCCCGGTCACGGTCGAGACCGCCACGGCGCTGGCCGACTCGCAGCTCGCCCTGCTCAAGGAGCGGCTTGCCGCCGCGCTGGGCAAGACTCCGCTCCTGACCGTCACCGTGCGGCCGGAGCTGATCGGCGGCTTCGTCATCCAGGTCGGCGACAACCGCTTCGACGCCTCGCTCAAGAATCGACTCGAACACTTACGCAATCGTCTGATCGAGGGAAGAACGTATGAAATTCAAAGCCGACGAGATCAGTTCAGTTATTCAGCGTGAGATCGAGCGATTCAGCCCCGAGATCTCGAAAACCGAGGTGGGGCGCGTGCTCGAGGTCGGCGACGGCATCGCGCGAATCCATGGTCTTTCCGGGCTCATGGCCGGCGAGATGGTGGTGTTCGAGGGGGGTGTGAAGGGCATCGCGCTGAATCTCGAGGAAAACTCGGTCGGCGTGATGGTCCTGGGGGACTACACCACCATCGAGGAAGGCGACCAGGTCACGGCCACGGGCGAGCTTTTGCGGGTGCCGGTGGGGGAGGCGATGGTTGGCCGCGTGGTCAATCCGGTCGGCGAGCCGATCGACAACGGCGGGCCGATTCTCACGCAGAAGACCTGGCCGCTCGAGTCTCCCGCCCCGGGCATCGCCGATCGCCAGCCGGTCGACGAGCCGATGCAAACGGGCATCAAGTCGATCGACGCCATGACTCCGATCGGCCGCGGCCAGCGCGAGCTCATCATCGGCGACCGCAAGACGGGCAAGACGGCCATCGCTCTTGACGCGATTCTGAACCAGAAGGGAACGGGCGTCATCTGCGTGTACGTGGCGATCGCGCAGAAGGAATCGACCACCGCGAGCATCGTCGAGGTGCTGCGGCAGAAAGGCGCGCTCGACTACACGATCGTGGTGGCCGCCGGCGCCAGCGACCCGGCTCCGCTGCAGTACATTGCTCCCTACGCCGGCTGCGCCATGGCCGAGTACTTCATGTACGAGCACGGCAAGCCGACGCTTGTGATCTACGACGACCTTTCCAAGCAGGCCGTCGCCTATCGCGAGGTTTCGCTGCTGTTGCGTCGGCCGCCAGGACGAGAAGCCTACCCCGGCGATATTTTCTACGCACACTCGCGGTTGCTCGAACGCTCGGCCAAGCTCGCCAATCGCTACGTCATCGTGCCCGAATCGGCCGCCGGGACGATCGACGAGTCGATGGCCGCGAACGGCAAGGTCTACATCGGCGTGCCCGGGGCCGAGGAAGCCGCCCACGATCTCAAGGCTCATTATCCGAGCGGGCACAAGGTTGCCAAGACCACGCTTTCCGGCGGCTCGCTCACAGCCCTGCCGATCATTGAGACGCTCGAGGGGGAGGTTTCTGCCTATATTCCCACGAACGTGATCTCGATCACCGACGGTCAGATCTACCTCCAGCCTGACCTGTTCTTCGCGGGCGTGCGGCCGGCCATCGACGTGGGCATCAGCGTGTCTCGCGTGGGCGGCAAGGCGCAGGTACCGGCGATGAAGAAGGTTGCCGGCGGTCTCCGGCTCGACCTGGCGGCGTTCCGCGAGCTTGAGGCGTTCGCCCAGCTTGGTACCGAGCTCGACAAGGCCACTCAGCGCCAGCTTGACCGCGGCTACCGTATGGTGGAGCTGCTCAAGCAGCCGCAGTATCAGCCGATGGACGTCGTGAGCCAGGTGATCAGCATCTATGCGGGCACCCAGGGCTATCTGGACGACGTCGCCCGCACCAACGTGCCCCGGTTCGAAAGCGAGCTGCTCAAGTTCATTGCCGACCGCAAGCCCGCGCTTCGGGCGGCGCTCGAGAAGGACAAGAAGCTCACGGGCGAAATCGAGGCGGATCTCAAGAAGGCGATCGACGAGTTCAAGTCGAGCCATTTCCGCTAGGACCAAGACGTTCGCGATCGGTTCCTGGTAAGCGAACGAGGCGAGAGGACCCATGGCCAAGGCACGAGCGATCATCAAGCGCCGCAAGGCGGTCGAGAATATCCGCAAGATCACGCGGACGATGGAGCTCATCGCCACGAACCGCTTCAAGAAGGCGCTCAACCGGGCGGTCGAGGCCGAGGCTTACACGCGCAAGATCGCCGAGCTTGTGGCGGAGCTTGGCAAGGCCTCGCACGAGACGCAGCATCCGTTGCTTGTCGAGCGGCCCAGGGTTGAGCGCTCGCTCTTGCTCGTGCTCACCAGCAACCGCGGCCTGGCGGGCGGCTACAACGCCAACGTGCTCCGCGCTGCGACCAACCGGATCCAGGACGACGGGACCGCCGGCATCGGCACCGATCTCGAGGTCGCGGGCAAGCGCGGAATCACCTACTTCCGCTTTCGCAAGCTCACGCCGCAGACGACCTACACCCATTTCGAGGATAAGCCTCAGTACGCGGATATCGAGGTCCTTGCGGACCGCTACATCAAGCTTTTCCTCACCGGGTCGATCGATCGGCTCGACGTGGCTTACACCGAGTTCGTGTCTTCGTCGCGGCAGGTGGCTGTGGTGCGAACGCTGCTCCCTGTGACGAGCCTGGAAGTCGCTGTGCGGGCGCGCGGTACGCCGGCGGCGGCGACCCCGGGCACGAAGGTGAGCCTGCGCGAGCCCGTGCCCTATGAATTCGCCCCCGACGCGGCCAGTATTCTCGAGGAGCTGGTGCCGGTTTCATTCAAGGTACGGCTCTTCAAGTGCTTTCTCGACGCGGCCGTGAGCGAGCAGATCGCCCGCATGGTCGCGATGGGGGGCGCGACCAAGAACGCCGACGATCTGGCCAAGTCGCTCACCCGGCAATACAACCGAGCCCGCCAGAGCCAGATCACCCGCGAGCTTGCGGACATCGTGGGCGCGACCGCGGCACTCGACTAAACACACACAGGCGCATCCCGGCGTACGGGACGTCCAGCGCAGCCACAGGACCGCACGGCGACGAGGGGAATAGAGATGGCGGAAACAACATCGGTTGGGCGCATTTCGCAGGTGATCGGCTCCACGTTCGACGCCGAGTTCGACGAGGCGATGCCCAACATTTACAACGCGCTTGTGATCGACGCGGAGGTCAAGGGAAACAAGATCAAGCTCACGGGCGAAGTCCAGCAGCACCTGGGGGGCAACCGGGTGCGTTGCGTGGCGCTGGGCTCGACCGACGGCCTGGTGCGCGGGATGCCCGTGTTTGATACGGGAAAGCCGGTGAGCGTGCCGGTCGGCCGCGAGGCGCTTGGCCGCGTGTTCAACCTGCTCGGCGACCCGATCGACGGCCGCGGACCCGTGAACGCTCCGGAGCGCTGGCCGATCCACCGCGACCCGCCGGCGTTCGAGAGCCTCTCGCCCAAGACCGAGCAATTCGAGACCGGCATCAAGGTCGTCGACCTGCTCACGCCGTTCGTCCGCGGCGGCAAGATCGGCCTCTTCGGCGGCGCAGGGCTGGGCAAGACGGTCATTCTGACCGAGCTCATCGCCCGAATCGCCTCGGTGCACTCGGGTTATTCGGTCTTCGCCGGCGTCGGCGAGCGGACGCGCGAGGGCAACGACCTCTGGCTCGAAATGCAGGAAGCCAAGATCGGCAGCACGGGCAAGTCGGTCATCGACAGCACGGTGATGTGTTTCGGCCAGATGAATGAGCCGCCTGGCGCCCGGCTCCGGGTCGCGCTCTCTGCGCTCACGATGGCTGAGTGGTTCCGCGACGCGACGGGGGCGGACACGCTGCTATTCATCGACAACATTTTCCGGTTCAGCCAGGCGGGATCGGAGGTCTCGGCCCTCCTTGGCCGCATGCCCTCGAACGTCGGTTACCAGCCCACGCTGGCCACGGAAATGGGTGCGCTCCAGGAACGGATCACCTCGACCAGGAAGGGCGCGATCACATCGGTGCAGGCGGTGTATGTGCCCGCCGACGATCTCACCGACCCCGCGCCCGCCACGACATTCGGCTTCCTCGACGCCTTCATCACGCTCTCGCGGTCCATCTCGGAAAAGGGCATCTATCCGGCGATCGACCCGCTGGGCTCGAGCTCGCGTATTCTCGATCCGCAGTACGTCGGCGAGGAGCATTACGCCGTCGCCCGCCGCGTGCAGCAGATCCTCCAGCGCTACAAGGAGCTCCGCGACATCATCGCGATCCTGGGCGTGGACGAGCTTTCCGAGGAAGACAAGGGCATCGTTCACCGCGCCCGCCGCATTGAGCGCTTCCTGTCGCAGCCGTTCTTCGTGGCGGAGGCGTTCACCGGCAAGGCCGGCCAGTACACCAAGCTGCCGGACACGATCCGCAGCTTCAAGGAGATTTGCGAGGGCAAG
>DAIDHX010000022.1 GCA_027451885.1 Planctomycetales bacterium | reverse complement strand
GCCTTCTTGACCGCGTCGGCCTTCGCGGGCGTGGCCTTTTGCAGGGCGGCGAGCTTGTCTGTCTCCGCCTTCGCGCGCTTCGCAAACGTCTCCGCCGCGGCCCCGAGCTCCTTGTCCGCCGCAAGCTTCTTGACAGCGGGGCCGGCCTTCGCCGCCACCTCCGCGAGCATTCGGCCAAGCTCGTCCGCGGCCTTGATCGCGCTTTCATGAGCCGCGAGTGCATTCCGGGCCTCGGTCTGTTTCTGGGCCAGTCCGTCGAATTTGGCGATCTCGCTGTCGTGCGCTGTCGCCACGGGGATCAGGCTCGACTCGGCCGCGTGCCAGGTCTTGATCGCCTTCTTGTAGGCTTCCTCCGCAGCCTCGACCGTGGCCGCGAGTGCATCCGTTTTCGCCTTGAGATCCGCGAGCTGGCTCCCAATTCGGCCCGCGTCCTTGCCCAGCGGCGGCGGGTCGATGGCACGCGCGTAGGCTTTTGAGAGCGCAAGCTCGCGCAGGAACGCGCGCGCGTCGAACTTGAGCTCCACGATCCCGGCCGTGAGCACGCGTTCGAGTGCAGGATTCGAAGGCGGATTGGCGGGATGGTGCAGATCAACCGGATGCACCACACCCCGGCCCATCATCATCGCCCAGAGACGATTCGCCACGTTTTGATTGAATGATGCGTTGCCGCCGTCAGTGGCGAGCGCGGCGAGCGTGGCTCTCCGGCTCAGCCTGGGCGCAGGGGGCGCATTGGCCGCACCCGGCTTGTATTCGTCTCCAGGAGGAAATGCCGGCTCGTCAAGCTCCTCGCCCCCTTGAACACGCGGGCCGGTGAGGTGCTTGTCATTCTTCACGAAGACCGAGTCAAACGTGTGCCGCCGGCCAGGCTTCTCGGCGAAGTAGGCGACGTCCTTGCCCCCCTCCTTGCGCGTGAATGTGTACGACGCGTTGAAGAATTCGAGCAGGCCGTGGTAATCCGATTGCTGGTAATCTTCGATCAAGGGATGATTATGGCACTGGGCGCACTGGAGATCGCGGCCAAAGAACACGCGGCCGACGTCGCGGGTAATCAGGTTGGGCTCCGCGCCTCGGTCGAGATAGAACCGCACGGCGGGGCGTACCCTGGGGTCAAACCCGTCCGCGCTCAGAATTTCCTTGAAGAGCTGGTTGAGTGGCCGATTGTCGCGGCAGGCTGACAGCAAATACACCTGCCAGTCGGTCGCGGGCACCGCCTGGCTCGGCCTGCGCTCCATCAGCATCACATCGAGCAGCGTGGCCATTCGCCGGGCATGGCGTGGGTCGTCAAGCAAGCGATTGATTGCGCGGGCGCGTTTGTCAGGCGCGGGGTCCGCCAGAAACGCCCTGAGTTCGTCCGCGCCTGGCGGCATCCCAACCAGGTCGAGCGAAAGCCGCCGCAGGAACTCGGCATCCGAGGCCAGATTCGCCTCTGGACCCACCCGCGCCTGGTCGATCGCCGCGTCAATCCGCTCGTGAAGCGAGCCGGGTTCTCCCGCCCATGCGGAACTGCCAACCAGGCAAAGCAACAGCCAAACGCACCCAGAGGGGCGCGGTGCGCGACGTTCCATGAGATTGTGCCTCGCGCGGTTACCGCAACCAGACGGCGGGAAATACAGTGGCAGGGAGGACGAAGCCCAATTCTTACGGGGAAATTCAACCGTCCTACAACATCGGTTTAACAAATATCGCGTCTGAAGTAAACCCCAGCGGGAGCTCGCGGGGCCGGCTCGACGGTCCCTGGCAGGGCGTGGCACAATGGGGCGATTGCAACCAGGGAGGCCAGGACAAAAGCGATGAACAAGCGAAAACTCGGCGGTCTGGAAGTGTCAGCACCTGGGCTCGGCTGCATGGGGATGAGTGAGTTTTACGATCCGAGGCGGATGGACGATGCCGAGTCGATCCAGGTGATCCACCGGTTCCTCGATTGCGGCGGCAACTTTCTCGACACGGCCGACATGTACGGCACGGGGCGCAACGAGCAGCTTGTGGGCAAGGCGATCGCGGGGCGCAGGTCGGAGGTAGTGCTGGCGACGAAGTTTGCGAATGTGCGCGGGCCGAATGGAGAGTTCCTGGGGGTGCGTGGCGACGCGGCTTACGTCCGGGAATGCTGCGATGCGAGCCTGAAGCGGCTGGGGGTCGACGTGATCGACCTCTACTACCAGCACCGGGTGGACCCGCGGGTGCCGATCGAGGAGACGGTGGGCGCGATGGCGGAGCTTGTCGGGGCCGGCAAGGTGCGTTACCTGGGGCTGTCCGAGGCCGCACCCGCCACGATCCGCCGCGCGGTCAAGGTGCATCCCATCGCCGCGCTCCAGACCGAGTATTCGCTCTGGACGCGCGAGGTTGAGCTCGAGATTCTGCCAACGGTGCGTGAGCTTGGGATCGGCTTTGTGGCCTACAGCCCGCTCGGACGCGGGTTTCTGAGCGGGCGTTTCAAGACGATCGACGACCTCGCGCCGGAGGATACCAGGCGGAACATGCCGCGCTTCCAGGGTGAGAACTTCCAAAGGAATCTCGACCTGGTCCGGAAGATCGAGGAGATCGCCGCTCGCAAGCAGTGCACTGCGAGCCAGCTTGCACTCGCGTGGGTCCTTGCTCAGGGAGACGACATTGTGCCGATCCCGGGCACCAAGCGCAGGGATCGGCTCGAGGAGAATCTAAAAGCGGTCGCGCTTGAACTCACGACCGACGAGCTGGCGCAGATTCACGATGCGCTCCCCATGGGCCTGACCGCGGGAGACCGGTACCACACCATGGCGATGAAGGCGATCGATCGCTAGCGAGACCGCCCGTACCGGCTCGGTGCCCGCTTACGCCAGGATTTCCTTCACCACGCGGGCAGCGCGGCCGTCGGTAAGGCGCTGTTCGCGCCCGCTCGCGTGGTAGACAAGCCGGGTGTGATCGAGCCCGAACAGGTTGAGGATCGTGGCCTGAAAGTCGTTGGGCGTGACCACGTTTTCCACCGCGCGATGGCCGACCTCGTCCGTCGCGCCGAAGGTCATGCCCCCCTTGATTCCGCCGCCGGCCAGCCAGATGGAGAAGCCCTGGCCATTGTGGTCGCGGCCTGCGCTGGCGTCGAGATTTCCCTCGCTGACGGGCAGCCGGCCGATCTCGCCCCCCCAGTGCACGATGGTTGTGTCCAGCAGCCCGCGCTGTTTGAGGTCGGCCACAAGCGCGGCGGCCGGCCTGTCGGTGCGGCGGCAGATCGCCGGCAAGGACGACCGAATCGCGCTGTGGTTGTCCCACGGTTGCCCGCCCAGAAAGAGCTGCACAAAACGCACGCCACGCTCGACCAGTCTGCGCGCGATCAAACACCGGGCGCCATATTCGCGCGTGGCGTCGTCATCAAGGCCGTAAAGCCGGCGAATCGACGCCGGCTCGGTGGAAATGTCGAGCGCTTCCTTGGCCGCGGTTTGCATCGCCGCGGCCAGCTCGTAGCTCTGGATGCGCGTCTCGAGGTCGGCCTCGCCGGGATGGAGCGTCTGGTAACGGCGGTTCAGACGATCCAAAAACGCCAGGTTCCGTTCCTGCGTCTTGCCTTGCAGACCCGGTGGAGGGTCGAGATTGAGAATCCTGGGCTCCTTGGGACGCAGCACGGTTCCCTGGTAGAGAGGCGGCATGAATCCGCTCGACCAGTTGATGGTGCTATCGACCGGCGGACCGTCCGGATCGGAAAGGACCATGTAGGCTGGCAGCTCGCGCGACTCGCTGCCAAGGCCATAGACCAGCCAGCTTCCCATGGTCGGACGGCCGGTAACGCCGGCGATGCCGCCATGAAAGTAGCGGATCGACACCTCGTGGCCGTTATGGCCTGTGTGCATTGAGCGGATCACGCAGAGGTCGTCGACCACGCCGGCCGTTGCCGGCAGAAGCTCAGAAACCTCGGTCCCGCAGGCCCCATGCTTCTTGAACTTGAACGGGCTGCCGAGCAATTTCTTGTTCGCGCGGTTGACGAAGCTGTAGACCACGTCTCCGCTGTACTCGGACCCATGGCGCTTCCAGAGCTCCGGCTTGGGGTCGAGGAGGTCGACATGCGACGGCCCGCCGTGCATGAACAGCGAGATCATCGCCCTGGCGCGCGGGGCGAAATGGGGCGATTTCGGCTTCAGATCGAGCGCGAGATTCTCGCCGGGCTTCTTCGGCTCGCCGGCGAGCAAGCCCTCCTCGGCCAGAAGCTGCGCAAGCGCGATCCCGCCCACGCCAAAGGCCGAGCTCGCCAGAAACCGCCGCCGGCTCGGGAATCCGTTTTCAGTCCACATAGAGAAACTCGTTCGAGGAGAGGAGTTGCTGGCAGAGGTTCGCGAACGCATCGAGCGTGCGCTCGCTCGCGGGTTTCCTGGCGTCGAGCTCACCGAGCCGATTCTTCACCAGCTCGACGGCCCAGCCACGTTCGAGGTCAGTTGCCGGGCGCAGATAGGCGATCCGCCAGGCGCGGTCAATCGCGTGCTCCAGGCTTTGGGTGGAATCGAGGTTTTTTGCGGGAACCTCGCTCTGCACGCGCGCGGCCAGCCCACGGGCCTGCTCGAGCACAAAATCGCTATTCATGAGCATAAGCGATTGCGTGGCGGACGTGCTGAGGGTTCTACGATCGCAGTTCACGGCCATGACGGGCGCATCAAACGCCGCGAGGAACGACACGGGGCGTGTCCTGCGCACTTCGAGGTAGACGCTGCGTCTGGTTGATCCGCCGGCGGCGTTCACCTGGCCAACGGCGTCCTCGGCAACCGGCACGGGGGCGCCGAAAGGCCTTGTGTCAAGTCTTGCCGCCGCCGCCAGCATCCGGTCGCGAATCGTCTCGGCGTCGAGTCTGCGCACGGGATAGTGCCCGTACCAGGCGTCGTCGACCGCGCCCAGAGACTCCCTCCGCGAGGACTGGCGGTACGCCGTCGACGTCATGATGAGCCTGTGCATGCGCTTGAGACTCCACCCCTCGCGCACCAGTTCGGTAGCGAGCCAATCCAGCAGGAGAGGGTGAGTCGGCCGAGTGCCCAGCATGCCCAGGTCCCCCGGCGTTTCCACGAGCCCGCGCCCAAAGTGGTGCATCCAGATGCGATTGGCCAGCACGCGGCCCACAAGCGGATGCCGGCCGTCAACCAGGTGCCGGGCGTACTCCAATCTCCGGCCGGACGTGGCCCGCCCAGCCTCCTTCGCGGGGATGTCGAACCGCGTCACCGCCGCCAGGATCGTCAGGTCGCCGGGCTCGACCTTTTTCGTGGGCTGGCGATGATCGCCGCGGTAAAAGATCCGCGTCTCCGGCACCACGCCGGGCAACTCGTCGAGCACCGCCACATACTCTTCGACCGGTTTCCGGGCGCGGACCGCGGCAATCTTTTCCCGCTCCTTCTTGAGGTCGTCCGCCGCCTTCTGGTTGTACTGGTAGAGCACGCCCTCGGTGATGTTCACGCTCGGATGCGATGCCAGCAATTGCTTCTGTTCCGCGGTCCGCTTCTCCGCGGCGGTGTTCCGAGCCGCGCGCAGCCTGTCCCGCTGGTCGGCCGGGTATTTGCCCAGCTCCTTCTCGAGCGCATCGGCCAGATAACGATCCACCTTCGGCCGTAGCGCCTGCTCGAGCTTCTGTGCCTCAGCCTCGATGTCACGCGACTTCGCGCGGTCCGCATCCGTGTAAAGCGACACCAGGCGCTGCCGCGGACCTCGCCAGTGCGCAGGGTCGAGCGCGGGTTCGAAGACCGCGCGGAGGCGATAATAATCCGATTGCGGGATTGGATCGTAGCGATGGTCGTGGCACTGGGCGCAGCCAACCGTCACTCCCAGCAAGGACGAGCCCACGACCTTGAGCGCATCGGCCACCACCTGGTTCGCCGCGAGCGCCTGGTCCTGCCCCCCCGAAGACGTGCCATCCACCACCATCCGCAAGAAGCCGGTCGCGGCGAGGAGCTCCAGATCGGCCGGTTTGAGATTCACCCAGGGCCGCGGCACAAGCTCATCGCCCGCAAGCTGTTCAATGATGAAACGGTCGAGCGGTCGGTCGGCGTTCATCGCCCGCACCACGTAGTCGCGATAACGAAACGCATACGGCCGGGGCGTGTCCTGATTGCCGTCGCCGTCCGAATCCGCATAGCCCGCCACGTCCAGCCAGTGTCGTCCCCAGCGCTCGCCATAATGGGGCGAATCAAGCAGGCGATCGATCAGCCGTTCGTAGGCGTCCGGGCGGTCGTCGGCCAGGAAGCGCTCGATCTCGGATTCGGAGGGCGGTAGACCGGTGAGATCGAACGCAGCGCGTTTGAGCAGCGTGAGCCGGTCCGCCTCCGGTGAAAAACTCGCGCCCTGGCGCTCGAGCTCCACCAGCAGGAAGGCGTCGATGGGGGTGCGCACACGGTCGCGATCGCGCGGAGCCACGGGCGGGGGCTGGGGATCGCGAATCGGCTGAAATGCCCAGAAGCTGCGCTCCTCGGTCGTGATGTCGAGACCCGGCGGCAAGCTGGCGGGTTCGGGCCGTAGCGTCTTTGCCCCCTCGGTGATCCAGCGCTCGATTACGGCCACCTGCGCGGCCGGGACCTTCTTTTCGCCGGGCGGCATCTCGCCGTCGCGCACACGATCAAGCAAGAGGCTGTCGTCGGGCTTGCCTGGGACAAGCGCGGGGCCGCTCTTGCCGCCGCGCATCGCTGATCTTGCCTGCCGCAGGTCCAGCTTCCCCTTGAGCTCATCCCCGCCGCCATGGCAATCCAGGCAATACGCCTTCAGGATCGGCCGGACCTGACGCTCGAACGTGGTCGGCTCCGCTTCACCCGCGCGTGCCGATCGCACAATCCCAGGCCCAATCAACACCGCGGCAGAGATCCCTATCCAGGCGATTGACCGCATGCAATCTCCCCTCGGTCCGCAATTCCGCATTCTGACTGGTTAAATCATTGTTGAAGATTTTGCTGGACGCAAGCCGAGTCTCGCATCGAGCCGGGTTTGGCGAGCTTGAGCCGCGGGCTCGGGCCAGATCGAGCTGGACGGCCAGGCCTCGCGGCCGAGCAACTCCGTGCGGTGGGATTCGCGTGGTTGTATCATGGGTCGGAATCGTGTTGAACACACGTCTTTTGCCGGAATCGTATCGAACACATCTTTTCGACGGGTGAGGGACTTCGATGTCGAAGCTCGAGCGTCGTGAATTTCTGGCCGCGGCGAGTGCGTTCGCGGCCGCGGCAGCCTTCGCGGAGGCCAGGGGGGCTGAACCTGGCGATCCCAGCTTCCAGAACAACGTGCCGGACCCGCTGCTCGCCGGCGAGTCACTGCCGACCTTCAAATTCGCGCTCGAGAAGTCGGTCGGCAAGGTGGTTGGGGGCAGCTCGGGCAAGGAAGCGACGGTACTCCAGCTTCCGATCTCAAAGGGGATCGCCGGGGTGTCGATGCGGCTCGAGCCAGGCGCGATGCGCGAGCTCCACTGGCACGCCACCGCGGCGGAGTGGGCCTTCGTCATCGACGGCCGGGTACGCACCAGCGTCATCGATCCCTCGGGCGCGGCCGAAACCAACGACTTCGACCCAGGCGACGTCTGGTACTTCCCACGCGGGCATGGTCATATGCTCGAATGCCTGGGCGATTCCCCCGCGCATTTCGTCCTCATCTTCGACAACGGCTACTTTTCCGAGTTCGGCACCTTCAGCATCAGCGACTGGATCGGCCATACCGCCAAACCGCTGCTGGCCAAAAACTTCGGCCTGCCCGAGACCGCCTTCGACGGCTTTCCGAAGGACGAGGTCTACTTCGCCCGCGGCAGCAAGCCGCCGGAAAAACCGTCCACGCCGCTCCAGGGCTGGAAGCTTCCGCCGCTCACGCATCGCTACCAGCTTTTGGCCCAGCCGCCGCACCGCACCTTCGACGGCGGGCGTGAATGGCGCGTCGATTCCAGCCGTTTCCCCATCTCAACAACAATCACCGGCGTGATCCTTGATCTCGATCCAGGCGCAATCCGCGAGCTGCACTGGCACCCCACCGCCGACGAATGGAACTACCTCATCACCGGAACCGCCAGCGTGACCCTGTTCGGCTCGCACGGGCGCTATCGCGTGGAGACGCTCGAAACCGGCGATGTTGGCTATATCCCCCAGGGCTACGGCCATTCGATCGAGAATGTCGGCACAACACCCCTGCGCATGCTCATCGGCTTCAACACCGGCGTCTACCAGACGATCGACCTCTCGCAGTGGATCGCCGGCAACCCCGCGGATGTGCTTGCCAGGAACTTTGGCAAGCCGGCCTCCCTCTTCGAGCAATTCCCCAGGCGTGACGTCTTCCTGGCCCCTGGCAAACCGAAAGCGTAGCGAACAGCGCGTGGGTATTAGCCTTGAATGCTCAACCACCGCCGAGCGGCAACGTCAAGAGCGGGCCTGTCGACTTCGTGTCTGAATCCTGGAGTGCGAGCAGCATGGACAGAATCGAAAGCGACGCCCGCGAACGCACGTCGTTGGAAGCGATGTAGAACCAGTAGCCGCGGTAACGGACCGCAACCTCGGCGTTCTTCGGCCTGCGCCTGTCGGCGTGAACCAGAAAGTTCCCCGCGGTCACCTGCGTCCAGTTGAACACCCGCCCGTCGGGCTCGATCGTGTTCGGGGCAATCCCGGTGCGCACGTGCTCCTCGGGCACACAAACGCCCTTTGACAGGAATGTCATGATCTGGAGCACCGAGCGCATGTTGAGATAGATCGTGCCGCTTCCCAGAGGATTCAGGCGGTGTTGCTGGATCGCCTCCTCGTCCAGCTCCGACTTGACGCGGTAATGATCGAGGCCTGGATTGAGCCCAAAGATCTGCGCGATCTCGCGCATTTCGTCGGAGCCGGCCACATTTGGGCGAACCATCAGGTAGAGGTCGCGTTCACGTTTTCGGAGCGCAACGCTATCGTCGCCCGCGGATCGGAAGGCGTAACCCTCCTTCGCCGCCGCGATCAAATCCGCGCCTTTCAGCAGCGCGGCGGGAACTGGGTCGGACGCGTCCGGCTCCTCAGTGGTGCCAACGGCAAGCTCCGTGCCATCTCGATCGCGAACGGCGGCGAGCAGGCGAATCCCGCGCACGAAATCGTTGTTATGGTCCGGCACCTGGGGCGTGATTGTGGTCGCTCTTGGAGCGTTCGGAACGTCGTTGATGTCGTTGATCGTGAGCAATAAAAGCTGTTCGACGTTCGCCCCGCCGTTGACCACGCTGAGCAGGTCGGTCGAGATCGGCGTCAAGAGCGCCTTGGCGATCTCACGCCCCTCGCGCGGGTGGTACGAGAGGGTAGGCGTGTCGCGAAGATCAAGCTCGCCAAATCCCAGGCTCGAAGGTCCGGGATTCTGGTTTCCGTACCCGCCCAGGAAGTTGCCCCGACCGCTGACCTCAAACTGGCTGGTGATATTGGGCAGGTCGACAAACACCGGCGACTCGGCATAGCGCAGCCGGACGATGTTCATGAGGAGCTGTTCGCTGTTGGTCGAGCGAAAGACCTCGTTATAGCGCATCCTTGTGAATCGCACGGCGTTAGGACCAACGCAACCGACCGCGGACACGCCTAGCGCGGCCACCAGTGCCAGGCGTGCAACCACCGCGCAACCGGTTTGCCGGCCTCGCTCGAGCATGTACGCCACCGATCTCAGCGCGTCGCGCCTCTCCCCGGGCGCCAGGGAGCAAACCCACGCGCAGCGCCTCCGGATCGTTATCGGCGGAAGAACCGGCAAACTTTACCAGGATGCGAGAAACGCACGCCGAAGAGACACCTGGGCCAGCATCAGAAGCCGCGCGGGCCGTCCTCAGGTGCGGCAGGCTCGGCCGCCCGCCTGGAAAGCTCCGCCGTCCGTGAATACGCCACCAGGAACAGGGCTCCAAGCGCGAGGTCGATCAGGCCGGGAGTCAGCACCTGCCCCGAGACCCGGCCCGCGGCGAAAAGGGCAGCCACGGGGATGCCAAAGCTTGCCTTCTCAAGAACCGCGATCAGCATGAACGGGCGATAACGAACCGGATCGCGCGCAATCCACAAGAAGCCCAACTGCCAGGCCAGGGCCATCCCCGTGAAGCCATAAAAGTATTCAGGATGCGTGATTGCCGGCGGCTCAAGCTGGCCGATTCTGCCTTCCATGAAGTAGAGCGACGTCAAGGTGAGGAGCCCATAAATCCCGGCGATCAGGAAGATGCGTCTGGCGAAGACCATGAAATTGTGCCTCGTAAATTACCTTGGTCATGGGCTTCCCGTTGACACAACCACGGCCGTAAAGCGCAGGGTAAGCCTCTTGAATTCAGACAGTAAACTGCTCCCGCAACGTAATCATCACCAGAAATCCGAGCCGATCATCTGGGCCTGGCAGCCTCAACGCGATGCAGGAAGCTTTTATCGGTCGTACTGTCTTCAGGATACTCAGCCAGAACTCCAGGTTCGGCACGCCCCACATTTCTGGGTGATAATCCAGTTGATCAACCGATTGCGCGGGGAGCGTGTCTCGCGTCCAGCGGCCCCGCCGGTCAGGGGAGGTTTTGTCACAATGCGGATCGTCGTGCTGCGTGGAATCCTCTCGCTGGCGTGCTTGCTTACCGCAAAATCAGTCCAGGCCGAGGATCGCCATTTCGTGCTGATCTTCGGCTCGCAATCCCAGCCAAAACGCTTGCGTAACACGCACACCTGGGCGACGTTTGTCCGCGCGGTCGGAGAAGGCGAAGACCCCAGCAACTGGACGATCTACCACCATACGATTAGCTGGCTCCCCAGAAGCCTGGACGTTCGGGTGTGGAATCCATTCCCCGAGCCAGGGATGAATCTCGACCTGTACCAGACGCTCGATTTTGTCGCCACGAAAGAGGAGCGTGTCACGCTCTGGGGCCCATTTCTCTTTCCCGCGGATGTCTACGAACGGTCGCTTGAGATTTACCGGCTCGCGGAAAGCGGCATCCCGCGTTACCGAGCCATCAGTACACGCGCGAACATGCTCGTGAGCGACTGTATTCACGCCGTGGCCGCGGTGGATCCCATCTTCGGCCGGAACCATTACCCACTCATCCGCATCGGCAATCCGGCCAGTCGCTACATGGCGCGCGAGATCATGTATCGAAGCACGGCCTACCGGGGCGTGGACCAGGCTCAGTACGACAATTCCTGGCTGATCACCCGCCTTGGCCTCGACCGCTCCAGCATCACGGTTGTACCCCCTCAGTGCATCCCCGCCAGACGCTGTTTGTTTTGCCTCCAGCCGGAGTGAGCATCACTGGCCAGTTGAGCCAGTATCGATCTCGAGAATCTGCCGATTCCTCTGCCCGCTTCCCTCACGCTTGCGTGCGAGTTAGCCTGTGGCGAGACGGGTCGCGACTCGATCGGTGGGAGCCCGAGGTCAGTGGCCTCGGCGAGTCGCGGTGCTCGCAGGGAACGCTTGACAACCGGAGACAGTTGATGAAGCCCGCGCCCTTTCTCGCCGCGCTTGCGAACGCGCTTGTGCTTGCCGCACAGTCGGACGCGATGGCCCAGCCGCCGGGCCAGCGGCCGCCGCAGTTTCACTCGCACGACGTCGCGGCGGATCGCAAGATCACGTTCCGCGTGTTCGCCCCCAGGGCCGAGACGGTCCTGCTCGCCGGCGGCGACATCCCCGGCGTCGGCCGCGGAGCTGAGATGAAGAAATCCGAGCAGGGGGTGTGGGAAGTCACGCTTGGCCCCGTGCCCGCCGGCGCGTATCGCTACCATTTCAATGTCGACGGGCTTGCGGTGGTCGACCCGCGCAACCCAGCCACGAGCGAGTCGAACAGCAATACCTGGAGCCTCGTCTCGGTGCCGGGCTCGGATTTATTCGATGCGAAGGAGGTGCCGCATGGCGCGGTCGCCTCGGTCTACTATCCGTCGGCAACGCTCAAGCGCATGCGCAGGATGCACGTTTACACGCCACCCGGCTATGAATCCAGCAGCGACAGCTATCCCGTGTTCTACCTGCTGCATGGCGCATCGGACAGCGACGCCTCGTGGAGCACCGTCGGCCGCGCGGGGTTCATCCTCGACAACCTGATCGCCGCCGGCAAGGCACGCCCGATGATCGTGGTCATGCCCGCGGGACACACCGGGGAATTTCGCTTCGGCGGCGGCGGCGGCTTCGAGCGCCAGATGGCGGAATTCGGCGATGACTTCAGCAACGATCTCAAGCCCTACATCGAGAAGCACTATCGCGTCAAAAACGACCGCGCCCACCGCGCCATCGCCGGCCTGTCCATGGGAGGCGCTCAAACGCTGGCCGTGGCCTTCGGTCATCTTGAGGACTACGGCTACGTGGGCGTGTATAGCTCGGGTATCTTTGGGATCACCGGCGGGCCCAACGGTGCGCCTCCGAACACGCAGTGGGAAGAACACCACAAGGCCACGCTCGACAACGCCGAGCTCAAGAAGGACCTCAAGCTCGTGTGGTTCGGCTGCGGTAAGGAGGACTTCCTGGTGAAGACCTCCGACGCCACGGTCGAGATGCTCCGCAAGCACAAGGTCGACGTGGTCTACAAGGAAACCGACGGCGGCCATACCTGGCTCAACTGGCGCGACTATCTCGCTGAATTCGCGCCCTTGCTGTTCAACGACAAGTAACTCGGCGTGAAGCCCGGCCTGGCGGATGCGGACGCGGCTCCGAAACCCGCGCCGCCAGGCGACCGGCCAGGGTATACTCAGCCCCCGGCTTGAATGACTGGTTTCGAGGCGAGAGATCCCGAGGATTGCGATGGAATTTCGACAACTGGGCCGATCCGGTTTCAAGGTGCCCGTCCTGAGCCTGGGCACAGGCACGTTCGGCGGCAGCGGCGAGTTTTTCGGCGCATGGGGCCAGACCGACGTCGCAGAGGCCACACGCCTCGTCGACATCTGCCTCGAGGCCGGGCTCAACATGTTCGATTCGGCCGACATCTACTCGGCAGGCGCGGCCGAGGAAATCCTGGGTGAGGCGATCAAAGGCAAGCGCGACAAGGTCATCATCTCAACCAAGGGCACGTTCCGTAGCAGCACAGGCCCCAACGACGTCGGCTCGTCGCGCTATCATATCACGCGCGCCGTTGAAGGAAGCCTGCGCAGGCTCAAGACCGACTTCATCGATCTCTACCAGCTCCACGGCTTCGACGCCGTGACACCGATCGAGGAGGTGCTCGGCACATTCGACGATCTCGTCCGCGCGGGCAAGATTCGCTACGTCGGCTGCTCGAACTTCTCGGGCTGGCACCTGATGAAGTCGCTTGCGATTTCTGAGAAATACAACCTCCCGCGTTACGTGGCGCACCAGGCGTACTATTCACTCGTGGCCCGCGATTACGAATGGGAGCTCATGCCGCTTGGCATCGCGGAAAACGTCGGCGCGGTGGTCTGGAGCCCGCTCGGCTGGGCGCGGTTGACGGGGCATGTGCGCAGAGGGCAACCGCTGCCGGAAAACAGCAGGCGCAGGAGCACGCTTGTCAACGACATCGGGCCCCAGGCGCCTGATGAATATGTCTACAAGGTTGTCGACGCAATCGACGCCATTGCGCACGAGACCGGCAAGTCGGTTCCGCAAATCGCCCTCAACTGGCTGCTCCAGCGGCCGACGGTCGCAAACATCATCATCGGCGCGCGGAACGAGCAACAGCTTCGAACCAACCTGGGCGCGGTGGGCTGGAAGCTCGCGCCCGAGCAAATCGCCCGGCTCGACGCCGCGAGCGAGGTACCGCTGCCATACCCATACTGGCACCAGCGCGGGTTCTCCGAGCGCAACCCTGCGCCTGTCTGATCGGGAGGGCAACCCAGCGCCTGTTTAACAGCAGGCGACATTCAATCCAGGCGCTCGCTAGCGTTCAGGCGCGGGCGCTTGCTTGACGAGCTTGAGCGACTCCTCGATCAGAATCTCGCCGGTCATCTCGCCAAGCGAGGTACGCGAGACGTAGTCATACCGCGGAAAGCTCTGGAAATCGACTTTCGTGAGGATGTAGCCAAAGGCGTCGTTCGTGAGCCCGAAGAGCATGTTTTGCTTGCCCCGCATCTTGCGCTTGAGATAGAAGCCGATGTTGGGCAACGCCTCGCCTGGGATGGTAAGAATCTGGGCACCGCCCAGGTTGATCAGGTTGATTCGCGCGGTGACGCTGTGGTCGCTATTGTGCGGATAGTGCAGGGGGGAATGCTCGATCACCGCCCACATGCCGGGTGAGGCTACGGGAAAGCGTACATCGGCCGAGACGCACGCCAGCGCGGGATCGTTCTGGATCGCCGCTGGCTTGACAATGCGGCTTGCCTCGCTGGCCATGAGCCGGCCGATGCGCAGGCATTCTTCCCAGGTGCCGACATCGTGCCAGTAACCGCGCTGGGGGTCGCTCGGGCGGCTCAGATCGCGGTTATCCGCCGTGATCATGCCCCCCTGCGCGCTGTTCATGAAAAGCCCGATACCGCCGTGCTCCGCCTCGAGCGCATCGCAGAGCGGCCCAATCAGATCCGGGCTCATGATTCCTTGCTCGTTGCCCAGAACCTCAGGATGAATCGCATAATTCACCAGCGTTGCGATCGCCTTACCATGCGCATCGAGCGCCTGGATCACACCCATCCGCCGGTCGTAAAGATCAGGTGCGTAATAGTTGTAAGCAATCTTACCCTTCGCCTCGCCGACAGCCACGCGGATCGATGCCGGCTGTAACCGATCGATCGCCTCGTTCAGCGCCTCCGCCGCCCGGTCGCAAACCAGGCTCATGTAATCGAGCTCGCCGGTATGGCCCCCCTTGCCATCGGGAAACGCATAGCAATCCGGGGCGCTGTGCGTGTGCGACGAGCCAATCAGGATATTCCGCGCCTCGAGACGGTTGACCTTGGCCCGCACGCGGTCGCCCAGAACCGAGGGAAATCCCAGCAAGTCGAGTGCCACAATCCCGACTGAGACATTCCCCTTTCGAATGACCATGGCCCTGGCGGTGAGCTCGCCGCGCTTCTCGTGCGTCGGTTCCGTTGGCCCCATGCCGCCTGAAACCGGCAGGAACTTATCCGGCGTGATCGACCGCTTCGCCGCGCCAACCTCGACACCCGCACGCGACTCCGCCCCCCAGAGTCCACTGAGGATCACGACCATTCCGATCGCCCCGAAAACCCAGCCGGCGCTGCGTTGAGCTGCCATGATCGCCTCTCCACACTTGCCTTCGATTCATTCCAAACTGCCTCGCCCGTCGCCGACACTGGACTCGAATTCTGGGAGTGTTTCAAGGGGCTGCCCGGCGATGCTCAGGTCGAGCCCGGGAAAATCACTGGCCTCTGGCGTTTTATCAGAACAACGATACACTGGTACACATTGTGTTTTTTCGTATACTTCATCGAACGGGGTCCGTGAGCCCCGTGAAATCCCATGCTGGGGAGTTCTTGGCCATGACGACCGATCGAAGCGGCCGCCGGGTTCACGCCTATCTCGCGACTCCGGTGGGAATTCTGCTGGCCGAGGGCGAAGGCGAGGCGCTTGTGGGCCTTTCTTTCGCGGGGCGGGACGGCACTCCAGCAAGCCCAGCGGAGGGTTCGGTGGAGGACGAACGAGTGCTCGCCGAGCCCCTCCAGCAGCTCGAGGCGTATTTTGAAGGCTCGCTGCTGCGATTTACATTCCCGCTCCGCCCGAGAGGAACCGAGTTCCAGAAGCAGGTCTGGGGGGGATTACTACGGATTCCGTATGGGGAGGCGATTAGCTATGCCGAGCTGGCGAGGCGAATTGGCCGGCCAGGGTCCGCGAGGGCCGTGGGAACAGCGAACGGGCGTAACCCGATTGCGATCATCATTCCCTGCCACCGGGTCATCGCCGCGAATGGGACGCTGGGCGGATTCGGCGGCGGGCTCGACCGCAAGCAATGGCTGCTCAACCACGAGCGGTCCGTGGCCGCTGAGCATGGAGCAGAGTCCCCCGCGCTCTCGGCCGTTGGCGTTTAACCCGCTCAGGGTTCATTGGGGCCGATCGCGCTCGAGATCAAGACCGTTCCAGTCTGGATTACCCGAGATGGGATTCGACCGAGCCACAACCCTCCGCTCGAACTGGACGCAATACCCGGGAAAACGCGGGTCAGGGACTGGATAATCGGTGCTCACAAACTGCGCGCCGCTGGCAAGCGCCTTGTCACGCTGGGAGACGTCTCCCGCGCGGGCCTGGCGGGTGTCGGCATCGGCTCGAGTTCGGATCAGGAAACCCTCGCGCGCAAGCTTCTGAATCGTCTCAAAGCTCCGCACTGGGTCGTTGATCTTGAACCAGCCCGCGGCAGGATGATCGGGCTCGACCGAAGCAAACATCGCCCGCCCTTCGAGTGTGCGCTTGCCCTCGAGATAGCGATCGCGGATCGTTCCCTCGTTATCAAGCGCAAAGAGCACGCGGCCGCGACAACGCTCGAGCGCAGGCCAGCCGTCGGATTTCACAGCCTCTCGCAGGCTTGCGCGATGGCCACGCACCTGGTCCGGAGTGAGCAATTCGTCGGACTTGAAGACCGAGCGGATCTCCGCATCCACGCCGGCGAGCTCTTCCTTGCCGAACGCGACGGGCTGAGTTGGTAGCGCCCGGATGACCTCGTCCTTGAGCTCGACTAGCACCAGAATCGGCACGTGCCGCGGGTGTGCCCGGGACCACTTCTGGATTTGCTGCAGCGCAAGCCGAAAGGTGGGAACCGTCACGCGAAAGTCGATATCCTGAATGTGCAGGATTTTGAGCCCAGGCTTTTTGAGCAGGCCATCCGGATCAAAGGGGGAAGCCGCGATCTTTTGATCCTTGCGGTTGGCCTGGATCAACTTGAGCGCCATGGGCGCGGCGAAAAGTCCGCCCTTGGGATCGGCAAAGAGGTCGAGCTCAACCTGGCGCACGCCCTGCTCGGAAAACTGCTCGGGGAGCGGGCGGTGGGTGTAGTCGAGTGCCTCGGCGTCCTTGCGATGGCCGCTCGCGGCGATGAGTTTGAGCACGGCGGGATCGGGCGCAAGGCGATACGAATTATGCGTACCTATGACCTGGATCTGGTTGAGCCGGGGCTCATCGCCGCTGACCCGAGCCCGGATCAGCCCCCAGATCAAAAGTGCGCCCAGTCGCGTGCGTCGGCTCATGGTTCTTCCTCGCGGACGTTCGAGTGGTCTGTCACTCCAGCCTTACCCCGTTCTACAACGAGGATTCTCGGAAGAAAAGGCGTGGCGATCGGCTCGCCTGGCCCCAACCCCTGTCTGATCCGCGCATGAAAAGCGAACCGGGCTTGCAGGAAACGAAGCACATGCATCCCGCATCGCTCGACGATGACGCGCTCGAAGCGCAGTGTGCGCTCCACACCACCAGGCGTTCCGGTCCTGGCGGGCAGAATCGCAACAAGGTTGAAACGGCCGTGGTGCTGACGCACGTACCGACGGGGCTTCAGGCCCAGGCATCAGAACAACGCACTCAGGGCGAGAATCGCAGGTCGGCACTCCGCCGGCTTCGCTTGTTGCTGGCACTCGAGATCCGCGAGCACGTCACGATCGAAGGGGCCGCGGCATACATTCCGAGCCGGCTTCTGCGTTCGCGGGTCCGGGGCGAGCGAATCTTGGTCAACCCCAGGCACGAAGACTACCCCGCGCTTCTGGCCGAGGTTCTGGACGTCCTCGCGGCGTGCGACTTTGAACCTTTAGTCGCAGCGCCGATGCTGGGCTGCACGCAATCACAGCTTGTGAAATTCTTGCGTGCCGAGCCGCGCGCCCTCGATCGGCTGAACACGGAGCGCCGCGCCCGAGGGCGGAATGCGTATCGTTGACCACAGCCCGATCAGTGACAAAAAACGGCGCGCCCAGAGGTCTGGAACGCGCCGTCATGCCTTCTGGTGGGTAACTGGATACGAAGCAATCGCGACTTCAGTTCTCGTCGTAAATCATGACGGACATTTCGGTCAGCTCGTCGGCCGAAAGCTCGTCGAAGGAGCAGCCTCGCTCCTCGATCTGCGACTTGAGATGCAAGGCGATTTCGAGGAGCTCGGGGAGCTCGATCGCGGTCGCCAGCTCGGCCAGCTCCATGGGGTCGAGATCGCCCAGGTCGCGGCCGCGGCGAGCAAGCTCGAGCTCCATCCGGAGCGCTGTGTCGCGGAGCTCGGCATGGGTCTCGGCCGACCCGCCGAGGATCAGCGTTTGATCGCCCCGGGTCAAGCGATTGTTGCCATCGTCGCTGCTGTCGAGACCAAAGCCGATCAAAGCTGCCCGGAGACGTCGTGGCGGATTGCCGCTGTGCTGCATCAGGGTCATCGCGCGGTGAGCCTTTCGCGTGGAGGGTGCCAGGTTGGACCTCGCGACGCGAGGGCCAAACACCCCGTTAGCCAGGGCATTCGCACCCGCCGCGCGTCGCGATTGTCTTATCGGATTCTCCTCCGCCCCCAAACAGCCCTCAGGGCGGGATTCCCTCAATCTCTTCCGCCTGCGACCGGCAACGGTCTTACGATCCGCCCAGGCATTCCTTCGCCACATTCCGGGCCACGCGGTACGCCGCGCGAATCGTTATTCCTCGAGCCTCTATCTGATCCTCGCTGAAAAGCCGGGTCTCCGAGGTCGGCAAGCCCGCGAGACTGATCGTGAGCGGCAACAAATCGAGAAACTGGCGGTACTTTTGCTGAAGATCGTTGGCGGAAGCTGCTGGATCGGCCACGGCGTTCGCTCCTCGCTTGGGGTGTCCTTGGAGTCCAGGGCCGATCTTTACGTTTCACAAACATCCCAGGCACGATCACGCGGGGACCTGTGGAAGTCCTGGGTCACCGTCGGGATGATGCGCCACGATGCAAGACCGACCCTGTTCAAACCTAGCGCGCAACGGGGGATTGAAGCAAGGAGACATGCTCGCCTTTTCTGGCGGTTCCGCATGCACTTACCGGCGTAATCCAAAGCCGTTCAAGAATGTGCGACTACGATCGCGACCTCGGCCGCTTCCGCGACGGGCCGCACTCTGGGGAATTTGCCGACGCTCACTTCAGTACTGCGCCCCCGGCATGCCAGCCGGAATCGATCAATGAATCGGGCAATCGATCGGGCAACTCGTATTGCCTTTGACGAAAGCAATTGGGGCGGTTAAGATAGTGACAAATTGATTGAAGGCTAGCGGTGAATGAAACAGGCCTGGGACGTTTCCTGGGCCGACCACAACCTCGAGGTTGAACCACCAATCACGCGCGACCGGGTATTCACGCCCGTTTCGCTCATAACCCGCCCCGACACAAAATCCACAGGCGGCGGGCATCCTGAGGGATCGACCTCAACTCGCGAAGGACCTGGAGGAACTGATTGATTCGACGTGCACATGACGAGGAACCCACGATTGGGTTCCAGGACATGGGCCTGAGCCGTACGATGCTCAAGGCCCTGGCGGAGGCTCGGTACAAGCGACCGAGCCCAATTCAGGCAGCATTTATTCCCGAGGCGCTCGACGGCCGCGACGTGCTGGGCCAGGCGCGGACGGGAACGGGCAAGACCGCGGCTTTTGGCATCCCCTTGATTGAGATGCTCGAACCGCGCACGCGTGGGCCGCAGGCCATCATTCTGGCGCCGACGCGGGAGCTCACTCAACAAATCGTGGGCGAGCTCAAGAAGCTCTCCCTGGGGCGCGACGTGTCGATTTGCGGCACATTCGGTGGCGAACCCATCGAGCGGCAAATTCGGGCTCTTCAGCGCGGGGTGGATCTTGTCGTCGGTACGCCCGGGCGGGTGCTTGATCACCTCGAGAGGCGCACGCTTTACCTCGGCGACATCGTGCATGTAGTGCTGGACGAGGCCGACCGCATGCTCGACATCGGCTTTCGGCCAGACATCGAGCGCGTGCTCCGCAAGCTCCCTGAGCCTCGGCAAACGCTCCTGCTGTCGGCCACCATCAGCAGCGACGTGCGCAAGCTCGCCTATCGCTACATGTATCAGCCGGTCGAGGTCAACCTCTCGGCCGATGAGCCTTCGGTCGAACGGATCGCGCAGTACTACATCCCCGTGGCCCACGATCGCAAGATCGAGCTCTTGCAGCACTTGCTCAGGCGCGATCGGCCGCGGCAATGCATCATCTTCACGCGTACCAAGCGTGGGGCGGACCGGCTTGCCGAACGGCTCAAGAGAACCGTGCCCGGCGTTTCAACCATCCACGGCGACCTGCCGCAATCCACGCGTGACAAGGTCATGCGCGGGTTCCGCGAGGGGCAGGTCACCGTGCTTGTCGCCACCGACGTCGTCGGCCGCGGCATCGACGTCGAGGGGATCAGCCACGTCGTCAACTACGACATCCCGGACGATCCGGAAAACTACCTGCACAGGATCGGTCGGACCGGGCGCATGGGCAAGGATGGGGTGGCCTATCTGTTTGTCGGGCCCGACCAGGGTGAGCCGCTCACCGCCATTGAAAATCTGATCAACAAGGTCATCCCGGCCCACCACGTGGAAGGCTTCGCGCCCGCGCGTGAAACCAGAGGCCCGTCTGTGCGTGAGCTCTACAACACAGCCTCGTCGCAAGGGCTCGACATGGCGGTTCGCTAATCCGCGGCTTCAGCTCGGCCTGGCGTGATCAAGCGCGATCGCGCTCGGCCGTGCGTGGAGCGGCCCAGGCGTTCGAACAGGTGCCTGGCTTCCTGTTCGAGCGCAGCCTGGTCACGGCTTTCCGCACCAGCGCCGTAGAGCCGTTCGTCGCAACTTTCCGCGAGCTTGCCGGCCTCGTCGGCAAGCGCGGCGGAGGTCGTCAGCTCCATGACGCCGGCCCGGGTCTCGGCCGGCGTAAGCGCCCCCGGCGGCCTTCCAACTCCAATCTCAAGATATCGGATCATATGATTATTAATGCGCCTGGCAAGGGCGGGCGTGTCGACGTCTCGCTCCCGGCCGAGCCCAGGCCCGCGCCCCACCCGCGCAGCGTAGCGTTGGGCTGCGTCAGGGCCGCGTGTTTTTTTCCGCAAGCCGGCCATCGCGGCAAACGCCGTGGCGCCCAGAAGCGCTGCCAATCCCGCCGCGAGTGCAACACCCCAGCCAGCAACCGGGGTGCTGGACGCGGGCTTCGCCTCCTGCGGTTCGATTGCCTCAATGTCGAGCCTCGGCACAGCGACCGCCTTGAACATCAATGCACGCGTCGGATGCGTTTGATAGCTCCTGAGTTTGGGATCGTAGGCCGCGATCAGGATGGGAGGCAATGTCACGTCGCCCGCGTCGAGCGGCCGCACCTTGATCTCGTAAGTGCGTGAGGGAGGTTCAAGCTCAAAGCTGCTCTGTCCCTGGCGAATCTCCAGGCGCCTTGGCAAGCCCTGCCAGCGCGTGAGGTTGAGCTGCGGGCTCATCCCGAGCGCTGCGGGACCATCGACGAAGATTCGGACCAGAACCCAGTCGCCAACTCGGGCGACGGGGGGATCAACCTCCTCATCGAGCTCAAATTCGCCGATCCCCCCCAGAAAATGCCCCGGTCTGCCCGCGCCTGGCGGCGCCAGGATCGTCACCCGCGAAGCACGTGTTCGCCCCACGCGGTTGCCCACGCGGATCTCGATCGGCGGGATTTCAAGCGTTCCTGCCTGGTCGCACACCACCCGGCATTTCACCGCATGCACATTTTGCCGCAGCACCATCTTGCCGATTGTTGTGACCTGGACGGGCTGCATGAAGCGATCAATGATCGCGATGCGCGCGTGTGCGAGCCTGGGCAGGACGATCCTTGGCTCCTCGTCGCGGCTCATGGCGCCAACGGCCAGGTCGAATGGCTCACCCACGAAATGCGGGCGATCCTCGAGCTCAACCCAGGCGCGGACGGACTCCTGTGCCGCCAGGCTCGGACACGGCCCGACAATCGCGAGGGCGATCAAAATCAAGACCGGCGTACGCATCGAGCCACTCGCTCAAGGACGCTCCATCATCGCACAGAAAGGGTTGCGGCGGGTTGCTGCTGGGTCAAGCAGTGCAAGGTTCCAAGCCCAAGAACCAGGTCGACGGCATGCACGCCGATCACATCCCGGCCAGGGAACAACCCCGAAAGGATGTTGAGCGCGGCGCGATCGGCGGGGTCGTTGAACGTCGGCACAAGCACGCGGCCATTCGCGATGACGAAATTGGCGTAGCTCGCCGGCAGGCGCTGACCGTCGAAGATCACGGGCCGTGGCATGGGCAGCGTAGCCACCTCGAGCGGTCGATCGTCCTGGTCGCGCGCTTCCTGCAATAATCGAAGATTCTCCTCGAGCGGCTCGTGATTGGGATCGCCCTTGCTCGGCTCGACGACGGTGACAACGGTGTGCGCGTCCACGAATCGGGCAAGGTCGTCGACATGCCCGTGGGTATCGTCGCCGTCGATTCCTCGCTTGAGCCAGATTACCTTGCGCACGCCAAGATAGTCCGCGAAAACGCGTTCGATGCCATCGCGACCGAGCCCCGGGTTTCGTTCCTGGACATGGGAGAGCAGGCATTCCTCGGTGGCGAGCAGGGCTCCCTGGCCGTTGACGTCGATGGCGCCCCCTTCCATCACGACGTGCCAGCTTTCGCCCTCGATCATCGTCCGCGGGACGAACCGGGGCATCTTAAGCCAGCGCGCGAAGGCTGCGGGCAGGGCGGCGTCGCGCTTGTGGTTCTCGTACTTGGCCCAGGCGTTGAACCGCCAGCCGACAAGGGCGACGGGCGTTTTGGCGGAGACTTCGTTCGCCACGACGAACGTGGGGCCGGAGTCGCGCATCCAGACCCGGTCGGTCGCCGCCTGATAGAACTCGACCCGCGCGAGATTGGCGTTCGAGCGCGCAAGCTCGTCCTCGATGCGGGCGCGCGCGGGCTTGCTCGAAACCACGATGCGTACCGTCTGCACCTCGGCGAACAGGCGCACAATCTCGCAATACACCCAGGGAATGGGCGCGAACTTGCCTGGCCAGTCCTCGCGATTGTGGGGCCAGGCAATCCACACCGCATCTTGATGCGCCCATTCGGCAGGCATGTGATAGCCGGTCGCGGGCTGAATGCGTTCGATTTTGCGAGCGGTCGAGATCGTCATCTGCACTCAAAATCTGGAATCAGGGCGGGTAACTCGCGCAGCGGCGCAGTCAACCCGGACGCGAATCGAGGAATCGCTCGACGATCCGCCCATAGGCATCGATCCGGCGGTCGCGCAGAAACGGCCAGTTGCGTCTCGTTTCCTCGATCCGATCGAGCTCGCAGGGAACGACAAGCACTTCTTCGGCATCGTGGCGGGCTCGGGCGAGCACCCGGCCGAAAGGATCGCAGAGAAACGATCCGCCCCAGAACTCGAGCCCAGGCGGTGCGCCTTCGTGACCCAGGCGATTGACCGCCGCCACGAACACGCCGTTCGCGATCGCATGCGCCCGCTGCATGGTCTCCCAGGCCGAGTACTGAGCGTCGCCATGGGTCGCCTTCTCGGCCGGATGCCAGCCGATCGCCGTGGGATAGAACACAACCTCCGCTCCCTTGAGCGCAGTCAGTCGCGCTGCCTCCGGATACCACTGATCCCAGCAAACCAGCGCGCCCACCCGCGCAGCCTTCGTTTCAAAAGCCTGAAAGCCAAGATCCCCAGGCGTGAAATAGTATTTCTCGTAGTAGAGCGGGTCATCGGGGATGTGCATTTTGCGGTAGCGGCCCACAAGCGACCCGTCCACATCCAGCACGACCGCCGTATTGTGAAAGAGCCCGGGCGCCCGCTTCTCGAAGAGCGAGCCCACGATCACCATGCTGGTATCGCGCGCCAGCTCGCTTAAGACCTGGGTTGTCGGACCGGGGATCGGCTCGGCCAGGTCGAACTTCGCGGAGTCCTCTGTCTGGCAGAAATAGGGGGTGAGAAAAAGCTCGGGCAAGCAGGCCACTTGTGCGCCCTGGGCGGCGGCCTGGCGAAGCATCGCGCAGGCCTTGCGCAGGTTTTCTGCGGCCAGGTCTCCCATCTGCATCTGAATCAGTCCGACCTTCAGCACGCGCGGCGTTCGACTCATGGTCGTCTGGGGACCTCGTTCAAATCGCGGAAGAAACCGACTCGCATCAGGCCCTGAGAGGATACCAGAAGCCGCCCTCGGCGGCACGGAACGCCCCGCGCGCCAGCCTGCGTATCCTCACGGGCACGTCGAATCAGGTAGAGCAGTGGGACGCAACGCCCTGCGACTCAGGGGTGACCGGGCGTCGCCGAGTTGATTCCCCGCGTCTCGGTGGTTAGTGTTTGGTTTTCGCGGCGATCGAGCCGCAACGGATCAGGGTCGACCGAACCACGAAGGACAAAACCGCCATGGGCGCTGAAGCGCGAATCGTCGAGCTGAAACTGGAGCTTCCCCCCGCGCCAAAGCCGGTCGCCACGTACGTGACCGCGATCCGCCACGGCGATCTTCTCTATGTGTCAGGCCATGGACCCTATCGCAGCGACGGGACCTTGATCGTCGGCCGTCTGGGCGCGGATATGGACGTCGCGGCTGGCCAGGCCGCCGCCAGGCAAACCGGGCTGGCGATTCTGGCAACCCTGCGCGCACACCTGGGCTCGCTCGACAAGGTGGTTCAGCTCATCAAGACGCTCGGCATGGTCAACTCCACGCCCGATTTTCCAGATCATCCCAAGGTCATCAACGGCTATTCCGACCTCATGAAAGACGTCTTCGGCCAGGCCGGCGTCGGCGCCCGCAGCGCGATCGGCATGGGTGCGCTGCCGGGCGGCATCGCCGTCGAGATCGAGGCCATCTTCCAGGTGAAGGATTGAGCCGGGCCGCCTGCTAGGGTTTCTCCTTTTCTGTGCGATCGCCGACCGGCCGAAACACGCGCACGTCCGGGTGCATTGTGTAAAGCCGGTCCTCGCCCGCGGGCGTCACGACCAGGATCGCGCTTGAGCGGTTATCGCGGATAATCGGGTTGCCGGGATATTTCTCCCAGTGCACGAAATCGCGCGATCGCGCCACACAGGTGGTCCAGTCTCGCCAGGGGCGGGCACTATTGGCGTGGTAAAAAGTATAGTAGTAGCCGCCGCGCTTGACGATCTGGTTCATGGCAACCGCAGTCGTGTCGTACGGTTCCGGCCCGCGTGCGAGCACTGGCTCGTCCTGCACGTTGGTAAAGACCTTGAGATCCTTCGAGGTCGCGAGCCAAACAGCCTGGTCGCCGCGTTCATAAAACAGGCGCCAGAGGCCGTCTTCAAACCAGGCGGCAGGAGTGCCGTAGGGGCCCGGAACGAGGGGTTCGCCGTTCTTGGTACGGATATCGATTCGCCCCTTGTCATCCCAGCGCACGCCATCGCCTGAAATCAACATGTGGGGAATGTCGTTCCTCCCTTCCGCGAACATCACGAGCTCGCGGCCGTGACGGACGACGCACATATCTTCCGTCCAGCTTTGTGTGAAAACTGGGTTGCCAGGATGCCGCGTCCAGGCCAGGCCGTCACGCGAGGTGGCCAGCCCCAGGGACATCGTCTGCGGCTTGTCACCCGCGTAACCGGTGTACCAAAGCCGATAAAGACCATCTTCCACGAGAATGTAACCGCGTTCGCGGATCTTGCGATCCCACGTCTCTGCGCCCGTGCCGGCGAAAACGGCCTTATCCGTCACTGGCGTCCATTTCACAAAGTGCCAGGGCTCGTCGGCCCGAGCCGGGACGATCCCCCACGCGGCCACAACGGCCACGAACCAGCCGCACAACCAAACCCAGACCGAATGCACCCGCCGTTGCTGTCCCTGGTCCGTCATGTTCTTTCGCTCCACTGATTCATGCCCGCGGATGCGCCACGGGGTCCGTGATACGGGATCGATCAGAGCACGTCCAAGCCCCGGAGTCGAGAACTTGCAGTCCCAGGCGGGGATGGCGGGCATTCCCGAATCATCCCAGGAATGCCCCCCGGATCGGCTAGTCCCGTTCGTAGTGGTCGCGCTCGACTCCGTCAAAACGACCCGAGTTACGGCAGCATTTCTTGAACAGGCGCCCGCTGCCGCAGGGGCAGAGATCGTTCCGCCCGAGCTTCTCGAAAAGCTCCTTGTCTCCGTGCACAACTCGCTTTCCCTGCTTCACATGCGTTTCGCTCAGGGTAGCCTCGGCGCCGCTTGGACATGGGCTCGAAAGCACGGATTCAGGTCAGATCGCTCATCGTGGAGCATGGCACACCTCCGGTATCTGGCGGTCTTCGCGTGGTTCCGAACCGCGCCGGTGCGGATTCAAACACGCTGGTTCGAGGACAACGGGACAGAGCCCTGGGTTCGGTCCGCGCGGGCCGTTGGCTTCGGTCCGCGCGGGAGCAATGATGCTATGGGAGGGAGGTGAAGGTCGACGCGAGAGTTTGCAACAACTCCCGGCCTGAGCCAAAAGCCAAGCGTGTCGAAGAACCCGGTTTTTTCCAGATCAGGAGCCCTGACATGAACTCCATCGGCGTCGACCT
>DAIDHX010000021.1 GCA_027451885.1 Planctomycetales bacterium | reverse complement strand
GCGTCGAAGAGGTCGATCTCTTCGAGGTGAACGAGGCCTTCGCCGTGGTGGCGCTCCACGCCGCCAGGGCCGTGGGCATCCCGCACGAGAAGCTCAACATCCACGGCGGCGCTGTGGCGCTTGGGCACCCCATAGGCGCGTCGGGCGCGCGGATCCTGGTCACCTTGCTCACCGCCCTTGAACGCACCGGCGGCCGCCGAGGCGTGGCCTCGCTTTGCCTCGGCGGCGGCGAGGCCGTCGCGCTCGCGGTCGAACGCGTCTAGACCACCCCCGCTTGCCTGAGCCGCGTGCCTGGCCGTTGACCATTACGCCATCCGTGCTAAACAGAATTGAATCGAGCTCGCCAACGCCTGGAATCGACCTCCAAGTCCGTGTTTTCAATTCTGTCTGCGCTTCTCTCCCAACAACTTCGCACATTCCTCTGCGAACTCTCGTGCTTCCTGACGGTTCAACTCATAGAGCCGCTTGAAAGACCGCAGGCAATTCGTGTGTGGTGTTCCCGCGTCTGTGAGGTTGTCAATCATCTCCTGATGTTTCACACGCACTGTGTCACGCGTGGCGCCCGCGCGAGCTTCGAGCTCGAGAAACAAGAGTCGCAAGCACCTTGCTCGCTCCTTGAAGAGATCTCGGCGCTTGATGGCATCGTCGAGGCCAAGTAGTGCGATGGTTACCAGGGCGCGGCGGCGTTTGTGGCCTTTGGTGGAGTATCCCGGCAGCGGCGAGAGACCACGAAACGTAATCAGATCTTCAGGATTAGAATCGATCACACCGATCGGATAAATCAGATAAGGGCGCTCCGCTTTCATTCGCTTCAGTGAAGTTCCAACGGAATCACGTTCTCCCTCAATGGGGAAATAGTTTCGTTTGAAGCTCGAATTGCAAGTCTTACAGGCAATCGCAAGATTGAAGGGAACATAGGCAAGCTTCGTGTAGCCTGGCTCGGATAGGTGATTTCTCGACCTTGGAATCCTGACTCCTTGTTTCGAGAGCGCCCTGGACACGGACCATGGTCTCACAGCGGACTTCGGCCGAAAGTGCTCGACATCCTGATCGATGGGATGTTCCAGTTTCTTCTCGCAGTAGCAACACTTTTCGGATTGTAGCCCTGCGTAGACCGCCTTGATTTGATTCCATATGGGCTTGAAGTTCGGTTTTCGACTCGAGGCGATTTGCTTCGTGAGTTCTGTCGCCTTCCTGAACCAGAGCTTGTCTTTCTCCTTGATTGCTGCCCTCAACATTTCCCTGTGGATGGCATATCGAATCACTCATCTTCCTCCATGCCTGCGGCCATCTCACGGATCAACTGAAGGGGCGCGTCACTGTCGCCTGCTCGAATACGATCTGTCAGCTTCTTGAGTCGCTTGCGCATCGCCGGTGCAATCGTGCTCGGAAGGCCGAAAAAGTCAGAAAGGAGAATCTGGTCCGCGTCCAGTCCGTGGATACTTTGCTTGAGACGCTTGACGACGGTACGATTCGACCTGCCAGCGAGGCTCAGAGTGATAATGTTCATCCATTCCAGGCTGCCGGCCACGAGCGGGCTGTGAGACGTGAAGATGAACTGGATCCTCGGGAACGTCCTTGCCACCGCATCGACGACCTTCATTTGCCACCGGGGATGGAGCAAAAGATCGATCTCATCGACCATAACGATGCCCGCGATGTCGACCAACGCAACGCCTCGCGGGCAAGCGACACAGAGGTGCCAGAGCAAATCCGCGACCCATCCAACGAATCCGCGGTAGCCGTCAGAGAGTGAATTGAAAGGGAGAAGCGTTCCGCCTCGATCAAAGAGATACTCGCGTCCGTCGAGTTTGTCGGAGAACCCGACATGGCCAGTGGCCATCAACTTGTTGAGCAGCTTGATCGCTTCTTCGTGTCGTGAGGGATTGCTCGATCTGAGTTTGGGGAGCCAGTTGCTTAGTCTGTTGAGCGGAAAGTCGTCCTCGAAAAGGCTGCCCACACGTCGACTTCGCAGGAAACTGGTTCTGCCGGGTTGTAGTAAATCGCGACCTTCCGGCGATGCCACGCGTCGATACGCTCCATAGCCGACGCAAAAAAACGAATCATTCCGGGATTCGTAAACCCGGCTCCAGTCATGAATGGGAACGCTCGAACACTCGATTGTTTCGAGCTCGCCCCGACGCTCGACGTTCTGCATGACCCCAAGCTCTTCCTCGCTGGCCCGATCGTGGGGGTGCATGGTGAAAGTCGCAATGATGTCACCGGACTCACTCGCGCCGCCGTTGCTTCGGGATTCGACATTTCGATCCAGCCGAACCAGTTTGCGAAGCGGTAACTCGGCTTCACGAACCGTTGGTCCGAGCGCGGCGAGAGCGATCGCCTGAAGAATCGTGGTTTTTCCGGACGCGTTCTCCCCCAGCAAAAGATTGACGTTCGAGAGGCGTGGCCTGGGCATGAGCTTGGACTGACGCGAATTCGCTTCGTCGGATGATCGGAATTCGCCATCGGGATGAACGAAATCGATATCCGACGAAACAAAAGTGCGGATGTTTTCGAGGACAAGACGCTTGATGTACACGTCCGCTCTCCCGGCGAAACTAACAATTGCATGCTAACCCATCTGGCCGGCGCTGATCCCTTACTTTAGGGTGCGCTGAACGGTTCATGGTAGCAAGCCCTGGTCCCCGAGATTCATTGCGCGCTTATTGCGAATCAAGCTTCGCCACGGGCCTGGCGGCGAATCAGACCACCCCCGCTTGCCTGAGCCGCTCGCGGGCGCGCTCGTAAGCCTGCGTCATTCCGATTCGCCTCGCCTGCGCAGTGCCCGCCTCCGCGCCAAACATCGACTGCATGCTCTGGAAAATGGGCGCAGCGTCCCCGGCCTTGCCCATGTCGGCGAGCAGCTCGCAAAGCTCGGAAGAATTGAAGATATCCATCTTATTTTTGGCGTGTTGCGCCTTCATGAGCGGCAGCGCCTCGGCATGCCGCCCCAGCCGCCGCAGGATGCGCCCCCTGGTCGCCTGCCACTCCGCGTTCGTGGGCGCGGCTTCGATCGCCTGGTCGATCGTCCTGAGCGCCTCATTGAGCGCTCCCTTGTTCGTCAGGAACCACGCCAGGAAGTTTAGCCGTTTTGGCGTCGGTCCCTTCTTCTGAATCAGATCCCGTATGCTCGCGATCGCGCCATCCAGATCGCCGTCCCACTCAAGGTTACGAGCCTTGAGCACGCCGGGATCGATGCCAAAGATCGCCATGATCGGATCGAGCAATCCCATGATTGTGCCTCGCACGATGTTTGAAGGATGAAATGACGCGGGCGATCGACGGGGGATCCCAGGGCGTGCTGGATCCCGTTCAACCACCGCGCGGGCATCCTAACCGAGCGCGCGACCGCATGGGAGAGGGTGCCGGTTAGCAAAATTTCGTGGATGTCACCACCGGGCGGGCGCAGGGCACGGCGGTATAGCGGCCGGTGGGATCGACCAGGAATCCCTGGCGTTGCCGCCCCTCCGCGCCGACCTGGTCGATGGCCCGCACATCGATCCGATGCTCGCCCTTTGTGAGTGATAGGGCCTCGATGGCGGCGATCCAGAAGCCATCCGCATCGCGCTCCATTTCGCTCGAGGCGGCCTCGTCGATGCGATACTGCACGCGTTCGACCCGCGCCCGGGACCACACTCGCGCCCGGGCCACGAAGCCGGACTTCACCACATGGCAGGGCGCGGTGGCGAGCAGCGTTTCGCGCGGGTGCGTGATGAGCACGAGCGGCCCTCGCTCGTCGATCGACCGATAGCGCACCGCGAGATCCGCACCCTGGAGGTGGAGCAGGGTGTAGCCAGGCGCGCCCCCTTCGGGATCGCCGATCGACCGGGTGGCAATGGCCACGTTCCGGCCGTCGTTTGCGACCTGCCAGTAATGCGTGTGGCCGCAGAGGATGGCCTCGATGCGCCGGGTTTGCACGATCTCGCGCCAGTCGCTGATGCCCGGCCCGTCGAAGGTCTCCCAGATCTGGAACGGATAATGATGCTGGAAAATCACGATGCGTTCATTTTTTTCGAGGGCCTGGTCCACCTCGCCGCGGAACCAGCGGATTTGCGCGTCGGAGATCCCGAGCGGATGAGCCTGGAGCGTGTTCAGCAAGATGAAGCGAAAGCCGCGGAGCGAGAACGAGCCGTGGGATTCACTGACGCGGGCGCGGAAGCGCTCGGCCGCCGGGTCGTCCTTCACGTCGTGATCGCCCACGAGTGCGAAGTGCGGGCGCAGAAGCCGTGCGCGGATCGTGTCGAAGAGGTCGAATTCCGACTCGCGCGCGTTCTGCACGTTGTCGCCAATGAACTGCACGAAGTCTGGCTGGATGAGCGCGTTCGCTTGATCAACCACCCAGTGCGCGACGCGGACGTTTTCAAGACCGGGCTCGGTCAGGTGCAGGTCTCCGGGGATGACCACGACGACGGGTGCGTTTGGCGCGTTCATGTTGCGCTTGCCTCCTGCTGGCTGAGAGTTTGCGAGAGATAAACGGGTTCATCGGTTGCCGGGCTCGCGTTCGGGTCGATTCTGGTTTCGGGCATCATGAGGAGGAGAAACGCGAAGGCGCAGGCCGCGATCGAGGCCAGCATGAGAAACCCGGCGTTGTAGCCGGCCAGGCGCACGGCCATGCCTGTGGCCAGGTTGCTCATGGCAGCGCCGATGCCGGTGGCGGTGGCGAGCGCGCCTTGCATGAGGTTGAATCGGCCGGTTCCGCGGGTGAGATCGGCGATGGCCAGCACGCCGACCACGTTGATCACCCCTGCGCCCAGGCCGTCGAGGAGCTGGACGGCGACCAGGTACGCCGGCTGGTCGGAGAGCGTGTAGAGCAGGCCGCGGATGGGCAGGACGGCGAACGCGATGAGCAGGGTTGGCTTGCGTCCCACGCTTTCGGCGAGCCGGCTTGAGACGATCGCGGTGGGGATCATGACGAGCTGAGCGGCGATGATGCAGGCCGACATGAGGCTGGCGGTGGGCCGATCAGCGCCCTGGGTGAGCTTCTGGCCCACGAGCGGGAGCATTGCGGCGTTGGCGAAATGAAAGAGCACGACGCAACCTGCGAAGATCAGGATCCGGTGGTCGGAAGCGAGCTCGCGCAGGCTGGCGACGCGGGGAGCGGCTGGGGTTTCCGCGGAGTCGAAAGCGGGATCGAGATCGCCGCCGCGGGCCCGGGTGTAATCGACGTCGCGAGCGCGGATGAGGAGCACGGCCGCTGCGCCGATCACGCACATCCCGGCTGTGAGCTCAAAGATGCCTTCGAAACCAAATGCGTCGCCGATGACGGCCGCGAGTGCGGCTGACATCACGTTGCCGGCGTGATCGAGCGCGTGGTTTCGGCCCATGCGCCTGGCCAGCCCTTCCCGGCCGACGAGCCCCAGGCTCATGGCGGCAAGCGCGGGACCGAAGACCGCGCCCGCCGCGCCCACGAACACCTGGGTCGAAAGCACAACCGTGGGCGCGGGCCAGGCGACCATGGCGAGCGCGCCCGCGGCGAT
>DAIDHX010000020.1 GCA_027451885.1 Planctomycetales bacterium | reverse complement strand
GCGGGAAATCCGCACGTCCGGTTTGAAGAGGGCGGAGGTAACGCGACCTAAACACTCCCGTTGCCCCCGCTACTCGACTCGCCGCATTTGGGTTTGGTTTGTGGCCGCCTGGGCCGGTGTTCGAACAGGTCGATCGACGGCGGAAATGGTACAACCGTGAATAACATGCTGATCCTCGCATTCGTCAACAAGCGCAGCGCAGGGGCGATTCTGCCCCAGGAGTCTTCTCGGGTGTGGGCGCATCAGTGGATGGCTACGGTTGGTGTCGATGTGTCTGGGCGACGATGTTCAAACGCAGGTGGTGGATTCAGAAATCGCTGAGGTGCGTTCTTCGCGCGGTGGGACAGGGAAGTCTCTGGCCGTTTTCCGGCCTGGTCTCAATATCACCATAACGCCGATCCGCGCTGCGCGAAAAAGGTGCTCCGCGGTTCTGGTTCGGCTGAATCAGCCTGCGCGGGGAGTGCGGGTTGTAGCGAGGTTTGAAGCCTGCGCGTTCCGCTGAGCGTTCGCGAAGGGCCGGGCAATCAAGCAATGCCAGAAACCTGGTCTAGCCGCCGGTTGCCTTGCCAGCGATGCCAAGCTCATTCGCGAGCGGCTTGAGCGCGTCGATGACAAGCTGGATCTGTTCGTCGAGGGCGACGCCCAGAAGCGCAGCGCCTTGCGCGACGATCTCGCGATCGACCTTGGCGGCGAACCCTTTGTCCTTGAGCTTCTTCTTGACGCTGGAGGGTGCGAGCGAGTGGATGCCCTCGGGCCGGACGAGGCAGCACGCCATCACAAAGCCGGTAAGCTCATCGCAGGCGAGAAGCGCCCTATCGAGCAGGGCGAGTTCGGGAATCTGGCTGGGATCGAAGTGGGCGAGAACGGCCTGCGCGATCTCCGGCTCGCCGTTTTCCTGGAGCCACGCGATCACGCGCTGGGGGTGCTCGTCGGGCCATTGATCGTAATCGGCGTCGTGCAACAGACCTGTGATCGCCCAGCGCGGTTCGTCGTTGCCTGCTCCCAGGCGTGTTGCCGCAAGCTTCATGCTGGCCTCGACCCCACGCGCATGGTTCATGAGCGCGGGCGAGCGGGTCCACTCGCGGAGCAGGGCCTCCGCCTGTTCGTAGGTGATAGCCATTCTTCGAGTCTAACCGGCGAATCCCAGTGGAGGAAGTTTGTGCCGCCCCGCCCTGGATTGCTTCAATCGGACGAGAGAAAAACCCAGGGCGAGACATCCTGCCACTGCGCAGGCAGCTCGAAGCAGCCAGTTCGATCGTTGAGGGATCAGCGCGAGTCCCGTCCATTCGGCCGACCCCAGGAGCTCGCTTTTATCAACGATTTCCGGAGTGCGATTGGGGTCAAGAATCTGAACCAGGGTCCCCATGCTGCCGACTGGTCTCAAGACCATGAAGTGACCGTGCGGGTTCTGACGCAGAAAGACTATCATCGGACGATCGATCCCTTCGAGCTGGTTGCCGAGCGATACCCCGCTTAATCGAAGGCCGAATTTCGCGGCTGCATTTTTGAGCTCCAGCATCGTGTGCCCAGAAGACTGGAGCGCGGGGAGAGCCGATCCGAGTTGCTCGATGTCCACGGAAAGGCCTTCGAGTTTCATCAGGCTGTAAAGTGCCCTGGTGCCGCAGTCGTATTCAAACTTCGGATCCTTGCGCCCGGGGTCCGGTTCGGATCCCTGCGCTCTCACGCAGAAAGTGGACAGGGCAGTCGCAATCACAGCAAGCGATATGCGGGTGCGTATCATCGCGATCGCCGGAGAAGGAGGGCGGCCCAGGTAAAAAGCGCGATTCCCAGGGCGAAAAGCCCGACCTGGGTGATGAGTGTCCCGCTCCAGAACGCATGCGCTGGATTCGAGGCCTCCAGTGTCCGTGATTGGCGATCGGCCTCGGCGAGATCCCGGTCGAGCCGGTCCTGGATGGATTTCGGATCGGACGGAATTGGGGGAGTGTTTTGCAGCTTCTCCTCGAAGGCTCTTCTGAGGACCGAGGGCGAGGTTTCAGGATTCGCCCCGGCTTTTCCCAGCACAAACGCCGAGTCCGGAATGGGATCGTTGACCCTAAGCGTCCCGCGCACGATCTTCGTGGACTTGCGATAGATGGGCTGGTTCGAGTGGGAGTTTTGACCAATGACGTAGGTTTCCTCCACGCTCGATGTTGGCAGCCATACCGACCGCGTCGCCGAGACGGATCGCTTCTCGAGCTCCACGGTACGAATCGTTGAGCCGACGTGAGGTGGGTAAAGGAGAAAGTCGACGCGCAACGGGACCGCGGCGCGATCCAGGTCGAACCAGAAGCGATACCGCGAGGTATGGCGTCCCTCGGGCACCACGGTAAGGTCAAGCTCCACGTTCAGGCAGCGGCGGCCGTCCACGTCCTCCCAACCGAGATACTGGTAATGAAGTTCCTCGGGATTGCGAATGGTCTGGTAGAACCAGTACCACAGCAACCCCTGTGGATTTGGCTCCTCCCATCCGAGCGCAAAACCAGTCGGGGGCAGCTTCTGCCAGATGGGTTTGAGGTTCTGGTCTGGAAACTGCTTGAAAAGAGTTGCCTTGTCACCAAAGACCGCGACGCTCGAGTGCATCAGGTCGCCGACATTGAATCGGAGGTAGGCGTCGTTCAGGATCGACCCGTCTGAACGCCAGAAGTAGCGCCCGTCGAAACTCTCGAATTTTTGCCGCTTTTGCTCCTCGCTCGCCCCCGGCCTGACAAACTCAGTCGTTCCCTCGAAGATCAGCGACAGCGTTTTGAGATCGGCGTAGGAGGCGCGGATGATTTCCAGGAAACGAGCGGGCGAAACCTCTCCTTCGCCAATCTGACCGATCCCCGCCCAGGCCAGGGGAATAAGCAGGAAATACGTCATACAGAACTCCACCTGGCTGGGTCGCGATCGTACTAAGCGACATGGTCGAACTCGAGCTTCGTCAGCTTCCTACCTGGATCCCGATGTTCCAGGATTTGCTCACGTTCAAATCCAGGCAGGTACGATTTCATTCGGCTGGAGATTGGTTGAGCAATTGATTCGCGCAATTGTTCGGACCAGGAATTCCGTTGCACCTCAGGTTATTACACAATCCTGCGAGCTGTCCGAGGTTGCCGCACTGGAATCGGCCCATGATACGCTGTAGCTTGACCAGGGGTGCATTGTTCATGGGTACAAAGAGAGCCTGCGGGATTTGCATATTGCAGAAGCCGCATGGAAGACCATTGTTGGCTGGCACGGTACAGTCGATCGCAATGTTTCGCAACTGTGGCGTAACCTGCGCGCAGGCAACCTCGATCGGGATCGCATTGCGGAAGATCACGCGGCCGTGGATCTCCGCGAGGGCGGAGTCGGAGAGAAGAGTGGGATGCCCGCTCACCACGATTCGTTGAAGGCCGATCGCGGCCGCGAGGCAGGCCAGAGCAAGTGAAAGTGTCATTCGCATCGATAGTTTCCTGAAAATGAACTCGATCGAGCCTGAAGAGATTACTCGACGATCTCTCCCCCGTTTCGGGTACCGAGGGCGCGCCAGACGGGAATCGATGTGGATTCCAGCGAAAATCGAATCGAACCGTCGCACATCAGGGCGTTCACACCTCCAGGATGGAGGCTTTTGGCGGTGGCCATGTCCTCTGGTGGCAACCCGCCCCCGACCGCGCAGTCGGGAACGAGACCATTGGGCCCTTGAGTGTGGGTATAGAGTGTGTTATCGCGTCCAGTCCAGAACCAGCGTGAGCCCATCAAGGCGCTGCCGTAGATGTTACTGGCTCGAGCCGCGATGCGGCATGCCTGCAAGGTCTGGTCGGCAGTGTATGAGGCGGTTGTGGCAAGGTAGAGGTCCCGGAGCGGAGACAGATGATCCTGCTGGTTTGAACCGCGAAGGCGCTCGCTCATGAGCATGGTGTGGGACAGGCCGTCCGTAACCTGCGCGAGCCGAATCATGGTGAGTTCTGAGAAGACGCCGTTACCGCTGTCGATGAACTCCACGGAAGGGGCCCATCCCGGTCCAACTCCAGCATTGCCGCGGTAATTATTACCGGTGGACTGGAACGCGCCGCTGTCCGATGGGCAGAGGAACCCGGCAATCTGGCGATTCATCGCCGTGGCATTCGCGGCATTCGCTGCTGTGGCATAAGGAAGACCTTCGACCCAAACGTTGAGCGACGTCGTGGGGAACGTTCCCAGATCGAAGTTCGCGGAATGGTACGTCGCGGATTGCTCCAGATAGGGTAGCAAGTAGACATGAACTGAAAAGAAGCCGCCATAGAGATACGGTTTGAATCCGCCATTCGTTGTCGCCGGGGGGAAGGCCTGGTGGGTCGAGGCGTACCCGTGCACGGCCAGGCCGAGCTGGTGCAGATTGTTCTGACATTGCAAGCGACGCGAAGCCTCGCGCGACGCCTGGACGGCGGGCAGCAGGAGTGCGCACAGAATCGAGATAATACCCATCACCACCAGGAGCTCGATCAGCGTGAACGCGTTTCGGCGGCTCATCGCGCGTCTCCCTTCGGCTCCTCAAGGACGATGACCCCCCAGCGTCGCGACGGGTTGTTCCGCGAGATCGAGCTTGAACTCAACCTTCGCAACATTTTCAGCGCTTGTTGCCTTGCAGCGCCCAGGGTCAAAACGAAGCCGGAGCTGGAACGATTTCGATCGAGTCTGGGGGCAGGGTACTGGAGGGCAGAGAGACGCCCCCTCGATCGCTGTGATTCGAAAGGGCTCCGCATTCGAGTGCACCGTGACGACCCTTTCAACGATGCTCTCGCCACGGCCGAAGGTAATCGCGCTGGGCTCCACGACGACCGTGGGACGAACCGTCCAATAAAACGGCCATGAGGAGGACTCCCCGTTGGGCCAGCGCGCGACCAGCTCGCAAGCTCTCGCCCCAGAAACTTCCGACGCGGGAAACACCAGCGTCACGATTTGCTCCTCGCGGACGAGACCCGATTCCCCGTCGGTCTCGAAAGCGGCGCCTTCTTTTCTAACTGCCACACCCCTTGTCGCGGAAATCTCGTGCGGGAGTCTGCGGCCGAGTGCCCCCAGTCGACGCGCAATCAGCCGAAGTCTTTTCTCTCCCGTCTGCCCTGGCCGAAGCACGGTCGGCGACGATTCGCCTGGATCAACTTCCCAATCCGCAACGAAGTCAGCGCTCAGGAAGAAGTCGATCTCAGGCCTATCTGGATCGTCCGTGGTGACCACAAAAGCCACACCCTTCCGTTCGCTGATTGTTCCTGCCCTGAGTTTGACTGGGACAACAGCCTCTCCGTCCGGCGGGACAGACTTCGTCAGCGGCCCAATGGACGAGCAACACGGCGTGAGGGCTTCCGCGGTCAGAACGCGGATCCATCGATTCGACAGATTGCGAATCCGAAATTCGTGCTCGAGCATCTGGCGATGTGCAAGTACCGTCCCGAAATCGTAGGCCATGGAACGCGCGTACGCCGAATCCATACCTACAGCCTTGCGGACGAGTTCCGCCTCGCTGGCTGCCGTCTTACTTGACGAGTTGCAACCCCAGGATAATAGCCCCAGGGTAAGGCAAGGCAAGGCAAGGCAAGGCAAGGCAAGGCAAGCGATAGTGTGAGGAGCGAGTGGTCATGGAAGCAGCCCGAGGATCCACATCGAGGCGGCTGACGCTCTTACCTTACCCTGGTAATCGTTTCATTCCTGGAACCACCTGTCAAGAAGAAAAACTGAATTCCTTCGCGCTGAACCGACCACGGCCTGGATGAAGCGAAAAGCTCACCCTGGAACGACGACCTTGGAGTCTCGCATGGGGCATCCGCGCCCTGGTGTCGGAGCACTTGCGGATGATGAAGGCAGCGAACAACCTGTTGAGCATGTTAAGATCAAATGCTCAACATTCCAGCGTGCGAGGCGAAATCGAGGAGCGATTCATGCGGGTTTTCACCAGGTGTGCCGGTCGATGGATTGCGGCTCGGGTGGTTGCCGTGGTTGTGGCGCTGGGGTCGGTTTCCGCGTGGGGATCTGAGCCCGGCTCGGGGCCCCTCGACGCGGCGGAATCGGCCCGGCGCATGCGGGTGCCGCCCGGCTTCAAGGTGAGCGTGTTCGCGGCCGAGCCGGAGGTGGTGCAGCCGATCGCGATCACGATCGACCCCCGCGGCCGGCTCTGGGTGGTCGAGAACACGTCGTATCCCATCTGGCGCGAGGGCAAGGGGGGGCATGATCGAATCTTGATCCTTGAGGATACCGA
>DAIDHX010000019.1 GCA_027451885.1 Planctomycetales bacterium | reverse complement strand
CGTGTCATCCGCCCCCGACCACGTGTTCGTCTGGAAACTCGCCGACGGCAAAGTGCTTTCGCATCACGAGATTCCATGCCTGGATCAACCGGGTTTACTGGTTCCAGGAGTCGCACTCGATCGAGCGGGCAAGCGTGTCGCGCTCGGAGCCTCGAGAGACAACAAGTTCGCGCAGGGCTCGATCCCCACCACCCGGGCGGATCTCCTTGTGATCGAACTGGCAGACGGGCGCGAGCGCATCCACCTCGGGGCGGATGATCGTTCCTACGTGTCGCCTCAGCTTGGCCCCGACGGACACCTGGTGGCCGCCGTGGAACACACACTCAGGAGATCCGGCCCGGGCAGTCCGCCACGCCTCCGGGTCCTGGACGTTGAGAGCGGCCGAGACTTGAACTTGCCCGAGGAGATCACGACCCACGCCCGCGACGTCCGTTTCTGCCCAGACGGCAAGCATCTGGCGATCACATTCACGGAATCGAAGTCTGGTCCGGGACTGGTCCTGTACGACCTCAAGGCCTCCCAGGTTGTCCTGAAAGAGGGACTACCGGAGAACTTTGGCAATAGCCCCGTTCCTGTCTTCAGTCAGGACGGCAAGATGCTGGTCATAGCCTCGTGGGATGCCGCGGGATGCCAGCTTCGAGAGATGCCTGGCGGCCGAATTCGGCAAACGTTTCGAATTGGATCGGGGGGCGCGCGCGACATTGCGCTACGGTCTTCGGATGGTGTGCTCGCCACCCTCGACAGCAGTGGCAACGTCCGCGAGTGGAGCTTGCCGACCTCCGCGGCATCGCTCGACGAGGGGCGCATTCTCCCGCGAGTGCGCATGGCCGCGTTTGCCGAGGGCGGCCGCAAGATCCTTGTGGTTGAGAATCCGAGCGAACCAGATCGGCCGGACCGGCTCAAGCTCATCGACGTGGCCACCGGCGAGGTCTTGCACCAGGCCGAGCGGAGCCGCGCAGGGATCCCATACTCCACCGTGGATCTCGGAAAGTTGGTTGCCTCCGAAACCGGCTCCATGCTGGGGCTGCCAGTGCCTCAATCACGTCCGCTTCGTTACTCTCTCGAACGCTTCGAGATCTGGAATCTCACGACAGGGAAACGGCTGCTCGACGTCGACGAGAGAATGCTGGGGAACGGAATGCACGTCGGCATCGACCTTTGGCCTCAGAACTTTGATGAACGTGGGACTCGACTGGCCCTCCATACTCCGATCTTCCTGGCGGAATCGGGCGGCAAGGAGCTGGTCCTTCGCGGCTCCGCCATTACCATCCTTGAGCTTCCCTCAGGCCGGCTGGTTCGAACGATTCCCGATCGTCGCCGCTACGTGGTGCGCGAGCTCGCGCTTCGCCCCGATGGCAAGTGCCTCGCGCTGCAAGAGTCCGAGACCACGCCGGAAGGAGAGATGCGGGCGAGCGTGTTGTTGTTCGACGTGGATTCCGGCCAGCACGTGCGGACCCTGCATTGCCGCTTGAATCTCATGAGCGCGTCCCTTTTGATGTTCAGCCCAGATGGCCGCCAGATTGCACTGGCTGCCATTCGAAACACGCGGAGTTCGTCTCGCGCAGGACCGCTCGTGGTCTGGGACCTTGCAGAAGGCGATCCCGAGCCGACTTACCTGGATGGCCATGTGAACCCGACTGGGCAGGTCGCGTTCAGCAAAGATGGTCGCAGGCTGGCCACCGCGGCGGGCCGCGACTCCAGGGACGGTTCCGAAGTCAAGCTCTGGGACCTGGCAAGCGGGCTCAATCTGATGACATGGAGTTTCCCTGCTGGGTCCGCATGGGACCTGCGATTCGACCCCGATGGCAACCGGCTGCGCGTGCTGCTCTTGAACGCGATGTCCGAGGCTCGCGTGGCGCTGCTCGATGCCTCGCCCCTCGAGCCTCAGATCGAGGCAATCGACGTGATCGATCGCATCAATCCGGATCTGCTACTCAATCGCGAGGTCGCTGCGCGGATCGAATCCGATCCATTGCTTCCTCCGGCGGTTCGCGCAGCGGCCCTGGCCGCGGTTCCCCTGCGGCAAGAGAGCGTGGCTCTCCTGGAGTACAGGGCGCAACGATGGCTCGAATCGTCCGATCGCAGCCCGGAGCTCATGGGTCGGGCCCTCGCCTACATGGAGCGCGCCCGCGAGATCGCTCGCGACATGAACTCGCACGGGCTCGCCTACCTGGGCGAGGCACGGTATCGCAACGGCCGGCTGACCGAGTGTCTCGAGCCGCTGCGCCAGGCGCTCGAGCTCCAGGCTCGTGCCGATTTACCTTTGATCTACAGAACCTACCGCCCGCTTGCGATCCTCGCGATGGCCGAAGCGCGGCTCGGCCGCCACGCCAGCGCCCAGGCAGCGCTCGGCGAGTACCGGGCCGAGCTCAAGCACAATCGGGGCGGTTCGGCGGTCATGCAGGCCGACGACCCGCTGCTCACCGAGGCGGAGTCCGTGCTTCAGGAGTCGATGGCCCGCTCAAGCCCGCCCGGATCGGAGACAGCTCCCAACGCGCGCGGGGGCGCTTCGGATCGGCCAGTGAATTGAGGGCCTGGTCAACTGGGCTCGAACGCCTCGTCAGCCGTGAGGATCGTGCGCGCGATCTCAACCAGCTTGCGATTCTTGTCGCTCGCCAGCTTTTGCAGCCGCCGGAAGGCGTCGTGCTCGTCGAGCCCCGCGCGCTTCATGAGCACCCCCTTGGCGCGCTCGATGATCTTGCGGTCCTCGAGCGCCTGCTTGAGGTCCCCGGCTTCCTTGCGGAGTGCCTGGAATTGCTCGAAGCGCTTGAGCGCGATGCCAATGGCAGGCTCCAGGTCGGCCTGTTTGATCGGCTTGACCAGGTACGCAAGGATGTGGTCGGCCTCCGCACGGCGGATGAAATCCGAGTCATGATAGGCCGAGACGAGAATGACCGGGATCGGAAAATCCTGGTAAAGCTGCACCGCGGCGTCGATGCCGTCCATGTCGGGCATCTTGATGTCGGTGATCACCAGGTCGGGCCGCGTCTCATGGCAGCGTGCCACAAGCTCCGCGCCATTTTGAGCAACGACGACCACCTGGTGGCCCAGCAAGGGAAGGATTTGCTGGAAATAGTCGCGCATGTCCGGTTCGTCGTCGGCGACGGCGATTCTCAGCGAGCGATTCATGGTTGGTCTCGGGGGATGGTGATGCGAAACGTTGCGCCCGGGCGTTCGTCCACGACGCTTTCGATCCGGCCGCCGTGGGCGTCGAGGATCCTCCGCGCAATGGCGAGCCCAAGCCCTGTTCCCTTGGCCTTGCTTGTATAAAAAGGTTCAAAGATCTTCAATCGTGCGTCGGATGGGATGCCTGGGCCATTGTCGTGAAGCGCGATCTCGACGGCTGGCCTGGCCCCCCGCGCGGAGTGCCGCGCCGTGATTTCAAGCTGGGCGGGAGTGGGGCTGGCGGCGAGTGCGTTCTCGAAGAGGTTGCGAAAGACCTGGCCGAGCCGGAAGCGATCGGCCGCGACGTGCAGATCCACCCCGTTGCACAGCTCGGTGAACACCGCCTGCTTTTCGTGATGGACCCGCTCAAGATTCGACCATGCCTCGCGCCAGATCTCGCGCAGGTCGCATAACTGTCTTTCGATGATGAAGGGTGCGGCGTATTGCCGCACGTCCTCGTAGAGATGGTGCAGATGGTCCTGCGCGGATTGCAGGCGATCGATCAGGTCGAGCGCGTCGGGCCGATCCTGAACCTTGAGCGCCAGCATCTCGAGACACGCCTGGCTGCGCTGAAGCGCATTGCGACTTTCGTGCGCCAGCCCCGCCACGACTTCGCCGATGGCGGCCAGGCGTTCGGATTTGACGATTTGCTCCTGGGCTTCCTTGAGCGAGGTGACGTCGTGGCCGACGAGCATCACCGCGGGCCCGTGTTCGTAATCGGCGAGCGGGCGTGCGTTCCAGTCGATCCAGCGCCTGGCGCTATCGCGCCCTGTGATGCGCGCCTGGAAGCCCTGCACCGGCGCGGTCGAGGCGATCTTGAGGAAGCGCTCGGCATCGTGGTTGCCCCTGAGACCAAGCAGCTCGAGCAGGTTGTGGCCGCGGGCCTCGGCTTCGGAATAGCCGCAGAGTCGCTCCGCGAATGGGCTGAAGTATTCGATGGCGCAATCGCCGCGCAGAATGACGATCAGGCACTCCGCCGCCTCGACCAGGTGCCGGAAGACCGATTCGCTCCGCTTTTTTTCCAGTGCCAGCCGCAACCGCTCGGCGATCCGCGACAGACTGGTTCGGAGCATGTCGGGATTGATCGGCTTCAGGATGTAGTCGGCCGCGCCCTGCCGGAGCGCTGCGATGGCGCCTTCCAGATCGGCAAAGCCGGTGACCACGATCACCGACGCCCCAGGCGCCCGCGCACGCAGGGTGGGCATGAGCGCCTCGGCCGTCGAATCCGGCAGCCTGCGGTCGAGAATCACCGCCGAAAACCGAGACCATTCCTTGATCGCGAGCGCTTCCCGCGCCGTCGCCGCCAGCACGACACGGTGGTCGTCAAGCTCGAGAATATCGCGCAGGTTGTCCCGCGTGTCGGCATTGTCCTCGATGATGAGGATGTCGAGCGGGATCATGGAAACGGGCGCAGGCTCGCTCACGAGCTGGCCACTCCGTGGGGTGGGGTTCTGGTCAATTGCTCGAGCTTGTCAATCAGCTCTTGCACATTAAATGGCTTGAAACAAAGTGCATCTGCTCCCTCGGCGAGCACGCGGCCGGCGATCCGTTCATCCTCGGCCGGCCGGCCGGTGATCATGATCGTTCCCGCTTGCGGATTCACGCGCTGAACCTGCTCGAGCACGGAGTAGCCGTCGCCGTCGGGCATCTTGAGATCGATGATCACGACCTGGTGGCTGGCGCGCCCAAGCAGCTCGATCGCCGAGCGCACGCCGTGAGCCAGGCTGACGCGAAATCCCCGGGCGCGAAGCAGATCCCAGAGATTGTTGCACAGATCCTCGTCGTCGTCGACCACGAGCACAAGCGGCTGGTCGAGCGCTTCCTCAACGCGGCCAAGAAGCGCCCGAAGATCGACTGGCTTGTCCAGGATCGTCCAGGTTCCCGCGGCGTGCGCCTTGTCGCGCATTTCGGGCGAGGCCCAGGCCGTGACGAGCAGTGAGACGGTCCCTGCGCTTTTGCGGCGGAGCTCGCCCGCCAGCTCAATGCCGTCCATCACGGGCATCCGCAGGTCGAGGATGGCGACTTCGTAGGGTTGTTTGAGCGCGAGCTCGAGCCCCGCGCGGCCGTCATGGGCGTAATCGACCTGATATCCCAGGTCGGTGAGGATGTCGCTCAGATTCCGGCAAATGTCCACGTCGTCGTCAACGATCAGGATTCGGGGTTGGGGGCGTTCGGCCATTAGAGTCCACCCTCCAGGCTGGCGACAACGAGACGCACAGTAAACACGCTACCGCGCCCGAGCACGCTTTCAGCGCGAATGGAGCCGCCGTTCCGTTCAATGATGGACCGGGCGATCGAGAGCCCGAGCCCAAGCCCGCGCGCCTTGGTCGAATAGAGCGGCTCCATGATATGCGGCAGAATCTCGGGGTCGATTCCCACTCCCTCATCCGCGACCTCGATCTCCACGAAACCGGCGCCTGCTCGCGCGCGGATGTCGAGCCTTCCTCCCTCGGACATGGCGTCGCGCGCATTGCGGACGAGGTTTCCCAGCACGATGCCAAGCTGCTCACCGTCGCACGCAGCGTCCAGCAGTTCGGCCGGGCAGTCCACCACCGCGGTGATCGAGGGCGAAAGCGGGTTGTCCTCGAGCACGCGGCGAATCAGGGGCTCAAGCTTCACCGCGGAAAGGCTGGGCGTGCGCATCCGTGCGAAGTTGGAGAGAGCGGAAATGACGGCATCCGCCGACTCGACGTTGCGTTCAATCCGGCCCAGATGCTCAAGCTGCTTCGCCTGCGGAGGGTTGCGCGCGTTGAGCAGGTAATAAACCGAGGTCTTCACCACGTTCAAGGGATTCCGCAGCTCGTGCGCGATGCCGCCGGCAACTTGCCCCAGCGTTGCCAGCCGTTCAGTACGCTGGAGCTTCGACATGTATTCGTACTGGTAAGCGTCTTCTATGATCGCCAGATCGAGATCGAGCAGCTTGTCGAGCGATTGCATGGTCTGCGTCAGCTCCTGGCAGGAGCCGCTCCATGCCGTTTCAAGCCGCACCGAAAGCCCGGTCCGCAGCCGCGAGAGCGCCACATTCGTGTAGACCTGGTCCAGCCCGATCTCCACATGCTTGAGGCCCACGCGCCAGCGCCGCGTGACATAGTCCTCGTCGTACACCCCCGAGAGCAATTCCGTGATCCAGCCCAGCAGGGTTCCCTTGAGCCGGTGAATCTGGACCTCGCCGCCGGTGATGACCTTGCGCGCCTCGGGATGCCGCTCGATCTCGGCGTAGAAATCCTCGATCAGGTCAGACAGGTGCGGGGTCAGCAGTGGGCGCGCGTGGGAGACTCGGCGAGCGTCGTCTTCAGTCCACCCCACATACGACTGCAATTCGCGGAAGCGAGCGAGCAACGACGGCTCCGCCACGATTGTGGTCACTGGAAATGGAAAACAGCAAAAAACCCACGGCCGCAAATCGCGGTGGCGTGGGCTTTCAAAACCCCAGACGCTAACCCGTCGTAAGTCAGCGCAATTCAAATCCATCGTAGCGATCGCGGCTCGGCGGCGAAAGGGTTTGTCACGAACCATTTGCAAGTTCCACGCCTGGGCGAGCGGTGGTGGGATTGTATCAACATGGCCATGGAAGCCGAATTGAGCGGGCGCACGACTGTCGCAAGTGACCCGCGGAGCGCCGCGGTTCTGTGCCTCGCCAGGAGCATCAGAGCTCGATCGCACAGCCGCCATGGTTTGCAAGAAGCCTGTACCTCTCTCGATCGACGCCGCCCCAGTGCGGGCTCGCAACGGAGCACCTCAGCCTGGGGTGATCCTGGGTGTGAACTGGCATAACGGTGGTTGCCAGGCGAAGGCGCATCCCCGCGGCACAAACCGCCCCATTGTCAAGGAACACCTTTCCGGCACGACCCGCCGAGCCGGAAACCGCCATCATCATCGGGCAGCTCCGGCACCTGAATCTCACCGTCGCCACCCGCGCGCCGCGGTGGCCTTGATCCGCTTGAGTGCGGTGAGTTCGGTCCGCGCAGACGCGCCTGGGTTCGGTCTGTCAGCGTGATTGGGTTCGGTCCGCGCGGGTGCATTGGGTTCGGTCCGCGCGGGTGCATTGGGTTCGGTTCGCGCGGGTGCATTGGGTTCGGTTCGGTGTGTCAGGAAAAGTCTCGGTGATCCTGTCAGGTGAAAGGAACTGACCATGGCAATTGCTCGTTCGCCATGAAGCCGACCCAGCGGCGTGGTGGGTGACCACCGCGTCGAAGCCTGGGAACGCGAT
>DAIDHX010000018.1 GCA_027451885.1 Planctomycetales bacterium | reverse complement strand
GATCAGCGCGTTATCGGGAGGGACTGTATCGCTGCCGGGCCTGACCACCGACAAGGGGGGTGCGACGCAGATTCTGGCCAGCGGAGCGAACAGCGTTGTCGACATCTCAGCGCTTGGGAATCTGACCTCGGATCAGGGGGGCAATATTTCGGTTCTAAGCGCCCTCGACGGCGGACAGATACTCGATTCGAGCTTGACAAAACTCAACGACGTTCAGATCTCCGTCGATCCTACCACATCCTTACCGCTCACTTCCGCGCAGACGGTAACGATCTCAAGTGCAACAGTGTCCCTGAACACGGGTGCTCAACTGGCTCAGGGTGACACCGGCCTGGGCGCCCCCGTTCCATTCATTTTGGCAAACGACACAGGCGGGGGCACAGGAGTCATCCAGACCCCGAGTCAGTCGAATCCAAGCTCTTTCGATATCGCTGTCAACATCGTTGATCCTGCAACAGTATATACATTGATCAACTCGGTCTTCGGCCAGTCGGGCGACACCGTCGGTTCGGTGGAGTTCAAGGCGACCGGTGGGCTCGACTATTCAGTCAATCTGGTCGAAGGCCAGAATATTCGCGACCACAACAATGGCGGGTATAACAACGTCATTGGTCAAGGATCTCTGGCTTACACATACATTGGCTCGGCCTATTTCGGCGGCGGCCAGATCCGCCTGGACGAGCAGGGATTCGCGCTGCCAGCAAGCTTTCAGTCGGCTACTCTCACCGACATCATCCTGCACGGGACCGGCAATAATCCTACCGGCGAGCCGTTCCTCGCGGCCGCCACCGTACTCACCAGCCTGGGATCGGCCCCTGTCAACATCAGTTCCTACGTCAACGCCAATATCCAGACCTACGCCAATGGCACGAATTACCCCGAGGGGGGCGAGACTTTGACTCTCGCGCCTCTCCCCTTGCTCGGCGATCTGAGCGTCCCGACCGGCGCCTCGCTCGATGTCCAGGGTAGCCTGGCGATTAATGGAAGCGGGATCCTGAGCCTTGCGCCCGGAGGCACGCTCAATATCTCCGGCGACCTGCTGGGCAACACCACCAATGCCGACAACTTCACCCCACTGGGGACCGTTGCGCTCACCTCGGGCCAGGGGACGTCCAACCCACCGCAACTGATCGAGGCCATGTCCGCTGATCAGGGAGCAACCCAGTCGGGCTTCGTGAGCAATTTCGCTTACGGCACTTTCAGTTTGGCCGCCAACACCTCGGCCGAGCTGGTTGATGACTCCCAGAACACCACCACCGGCAAGCCCGAGGCCGTCTATGCCAATGAGCTGATCGTGCCCACGGGCGCAACGCTCAACCTCAATAATCTGCACCTCTATGTTCGAGGCGACCAGATCTCCGGCACGATTCTGGGCGGATCGGTGACCGTCGTTCCGGCGGGAGGAACAATCGCTTTGAACACGCCCACGCCAGCCACTCTGACACCCGTTGGCGCCAGCGACAACTGGAGTTTTTATGGACAGGCGGGCGAGGATGTCACGATCCAGCTCAATCCGGGCTCGAGCGGTAACGATCCCGCGATCGCTCCGCTTCTCAACTGGGGACAGGTGAGCTTGCTGGGCTCAAGCGGCAACACGCTCGCGTCGGCATCGAGTTCAGCCTCGGGCGCGATCGCTTCGATTAGCGGCTTCTCGCTTCCCGCGAACGGCACGTACACCCTCCAGGTCCAGGCGCCGGCCTCACAGAGCTCGAGCACGGGTAATTATGTGCTCTCGGTCTACGACGTCACTCCGAGCGTCAATTCGCTCACGCTCAACCAGAACCAGACTGGGGCCGTCAGCGGCCCCTACGGCGTCAACCAGTATGACTTTGTCGCGACCGCGGGAGAACAGGTCGAGATGAACCTGGTGAACTCGACTGGCGGCGTTGCGTTCGACCTCTCTGGCCCTGGCGGTTTCACAGCGTTCAGCGATATTACCTCAAGCTCAGGACTGGTAACGCTTCCCTCGACCGGTACTTATGTTCTGAGTGCTCACGGCAATGGATCAACGGGTGGAACCTATGCCTTTGATCTGGTGCAAACCTCCGTCGCCGCCTTGACGCTGGGCTCGCCTTATTCCGGCACTCTATCGGGCGACGGCCAGTATCAGCTCTTCACGGTGCCGGTGGCCACTCCCGAAGCGCTTGTGGTCGCGCTCCAGGACGCGGCCTCCTCGGATATCAACCAGATTTACGCGAAGCTGGGCAGCCCACCGACCCCGGCCGACTATGACGCGAAGTTCACCAACGGCGTGACCTCAAGCCCGCAACTGCTCGTCCCCTCGGCCGCGCCCGGGACGTGGTATATCCTGGTGGAGACGGTGGTGACGGGTCCGAACGATCCCTTCACCCTCACGGCGACAGGAACGCCCATCACCCTGACGACGGTGGAACCGGCCCAGGCGCCCGAGGGTTCGCCAGCGTCCCTGATCCTGACGGGATCGGGATTCACGAGCGCGACAACCGTCTCGATTCTGTCCGCGGCGGGGACCTCGTATCCCGCGAGCTCGCTCAGTCTCGACACGCCCACCCAGGTGACGGCCTCCTTCAATCTGGCCGGCGTGCCCCAGGGAACCTATAGCGTCCAGGCCAGCGATCCGGGCGGACAGACCGCGGAACTCTCCTCCAGCTTCACGGTCACGGCGGCGGGAACCGCGAACCTGGTCACGCATCTGATCTTGCCCAGGGCGATGGGCCGCCATATCGCTTCAACCATCTATGTCGAATACTCCAACACGGGCACAGCGCCCATGCCCGCGCCGATCCTGGTGCTCTACGCGCCGCCGGAAGTCGTGAGCGGCCAGACAATCATCAACAAGCCGCTCATGACCTTGAACCCCGCGCTCGTGGTTTCGGGTTACTGGACTTCGGCCATTCCGGCTGGCTACTCGAACTCAATCGAGATCCTGGCGAGCGGCACCCAGGTCCCGGGGATGCTCGAACCGGGCGAATCGGTGACTGTACCTGTTTACTACGCGGGCATGCAGCAACCCTGGAGCTTTGCCGAGACCAGCTTCCAGTTCAAGCTTGACATATTCACGGAGCGCGATACGACCACTCTGGACTGGAGCACTTTGCAGAGCGAGTTCCAGCCCGCGGGCATGTCCGCGGCGGCCTGGAACGCGGTATCGAGCAGTCTCGCGACCCAGATCGGCGGCACGTGGGGAGGTTATGTGGGCTTGCTCGATCACGAGGCTCTCTACATGGGACAACTCGGACAGAACATCACCGATGCCTCGCAGCTCTGGAACCTGGCGATCCTGCAAGCCGACGGCCTCACACCAACGCCCGTGCTGGCCTCGGCGACCGACCTGTCTGTTGCGGCGCCAGGCGCTCTCGCGCTCGACTTCACGCGTGTCTATCAGCAATCTCTGAGCGCGCGGGATACCCTTGGACCGCTCGGTTACGGCTGGAGCGACAACTGGCAGTACTCACTGGCGGTTGGTTCGGACGGCACGGTCACGGTGACCATGCCATCGGGTGCGCAGCGGATCTTTCAGCCGGATAGTCGCAGTAGCGACTACTTCGACCAACCAGGAGATCATGGAATCCTCACGGCGACCGGTGGAGGGGCCTTCACCCTCCAGGAACCGAATGGTCAGATCGAGGCGTTCAATGGCGATGGAACGCTGAACTACATTCAGGATACAAATGGGAATCGGATCACGGCGGCCTACACGGCTGGCAAGCTGACCTCGCTCACGGCTGCCTCGGGAGCAACGCTCACGATCGCTTATGACGCCGCGGGGCTCGTTGCGACGGTCACAAGTTCGGACGGTCGCGAGGCGGCGTATAGCTATGATACCGGGCAACACTTGACATCAGTCACGGGCTTTGATGCATCTGAAACCAGATACACCTACGTGAGCGGGTCGGATACCACGAATCAAAATGCGCTTGCCTCGATTGTGTCGCCCGGTGGTGAAACCCAGGCGTTTACCTACAATTCGTTCGGTCAGCTCATCGAGAACACAGGCACATACGGCGCCAACCCCGTTACCTATTCCTATAACCTCGGCGAGGTGACCGCCACGGACGCGGCCGGAAACGCGAGCAAGTACTTCTTCGACCAAAACGGCATGCTCGTGAAAACCGTTGACCCGTTGGGCAATACGAACTTCGCAACCTACGACGGCAACTTCAATCTCACAAGCGTAACCGGGCCAACGGGTCTGACCACGTCCTTCAAATATGACTCGAATGGCAACTTGATAAGCAGCACTGATGCCCTGGGGCTCACGACCGCGTACACCTACACAGGCCAGGATAACCTGCTTTCGAGCGTGACAGGCCCCCAGGGAGCCACGACCAGTTATGTCTACAACGCCGCGGGAGATAACACCGCGATCCAGTACCCCGACAATTCACTATCCATGGCCACGTATGACGCGCTCGGTGATCCGCTCACTCTCACCGACCCCACTGGTCAGGTCACGAGCTATACTCATAACTCCGCCGGACAGGTCGCCACGATGACCCTGGCGGACGGCTCGACGACATCCTACAACTATAACACGCTCGGAGAACTGGTTTCGGCGAGCGATGCCAGTGGGGTTACGAAGCTTGGCTACGACTCTGGAGGAAGACTCACCGGGGTGACCTACCCCAGTGGCCTGGCGATCAACTATACATACAATGCCGGAGGCCAACGCACCCAGATGGTCGAGTTGTCCGGTTCGACCACGACCATGACTGTCAATTACAGCTATAACACGCTTGGACAGTTGGTCAGCCTCACCGACGGAAGCGGCAAGACAATTATTAGCTATACTTACAATCAAGTAGGCGAGGTCACACGCGAGCAGAAGGGTGATGGCACCTCCACTGTCTTCACATACAGTCCGACTGGCAACGTGCTCTCACTCATCAATGACTCCCCGACTGGGACGGTCGATTCGAGCTTCATTTACACCTACAACTCGCTGGGCCAGGCAACGAGCATGGCCACGGTCGACGGGACGTGGACCTATGCTTATGACTCGGACGGCCAGCTCACCCACGCGGCATTCGTCTCGACCAACCCCAGCATTCCTGGCCAGGATCTGACCTACCTCTACAACGCGGCCGGTGATCGGACCCAGACGATCGTCAACGGCGTGACCAGCACCTATGTCAGTAATAGTATAAATGAATACACCTCGGTTACGTCCTCGAATGGCTCGACGACGTATCAATACAACGCCAATGGCGATCTGGTGGCGATGACAGACGCATCGGGTACGACGACGTATTCCTACGATTCGCTCAACCGTCTGACTGGAGTCACCTCGCCCACGGATACCTGGGTTTACGAGTATGGCGCACTCGGGAATCTCTCTGCGACGATTCACAATGGCCAGACAACTGAGAACCTGGTCGATCCCACGGGTCTCGACAACCTGGTGGGGCAATACACATCCTCGGGCGCACTTGTGGCTGGTTACGCATCTGGGCTGGGGCTGGTGAGCCAGGTCACGGCGAGCGGTACGAATTACTATCAGTTCGACGCGTTGGGTTCGACGGCGGCCGTAACGAACCAATCGGGTTCACTTCTCGCGACCTACGGCTATTTGCCCTTCGGAACCGTCTTCACCAGTACCGGGAGCATTGCCAATCCGTTTGGTTACACGGGGCAAGCCGGCGTGATGAACAGCGGGAACGGGCTTCTCACAACGATGTTTCGAAGCTATAGCCCGACCCTTGGACAGTTCATCTCGAACGATCCGCTCGGGTTGGCGGGCGGAGATACCAACTTCCGGCGCTACTCCGGCAACGATCCCGTCATGTATCTCGATCCCAGTGGACTGTCGGCCATCGTGGATCAACCGAACAAGCTTGGCGTGATTGGAACTGTGGGCAAGACGAATTCCAGTTCTAATGGTGTTGAGTACAATCAGGGCCTGAGCCAGAACCAGCCCAATCAGTCTGCCCTCAAAGCCTGGGAAAAGGAGGTCGAGAGTCATCCGGACATGCCTGAAGAGCGAGGAGGTAGTACCCCGACCCCTCCACCACCCAGGATTGTCTGCAAGCCGCTCAAGAAGTCAGATACTGGCTACGGCTTCTTCAGCGGCTCGTTGGGCAGCACGACGATGTGCAAAAAGCCGCCCGGGAGTGGGAGTAGCGGAGGTAGCGGCGTCTATGCAGTCGTGCCATATGACCCGAACTCAATGATCGGCCCCAAGGCATTCGGTGGGGGTTCCTACGTCACCGGGTCCGCGCTCACGCTCTATCCCTATCAAATCGACTTCGAGAACACTCCGACCGCGACTGCTCCCGCTCAACAGGTCACGATCACGGACCCCATTGATCCGAGCCTGAATCTCAAGAGCTTCGAACTGACCGGGATCGGCTTTGGCGACATGGTGCTGTCGATCCCGCCTGGTAGCCAGAGCTACTCGGATACGGTCCCAATGACTTTTAACGGCACGACCTTCGACGTTGTCGTGAATGCGAATCTGAACTACGCGACACGCACTTTGACGACCACATTCCAGTCGGTTGATCCAGCGACCCAGCTTCCACCCAGCGTACTGACGGGTTTTCTTCCACCCGAGAACGGAACAGGTCGTGGTCAGGGCTACGTGGCGTTTTCCATCTCTCCCATGCCAGGACTTCCAACCGGCACTCAGATTCGCAACATCGCCAGCATTGTGTTTGACGGCAATCCTCCCATCGCGACCGATCTTATCAGCGACGAGAATCCAGCGGAGGGTATTGATACCTCCAAACAGGCGCTGATCACGATTGACAACACCACGCCCACGAGCAGCGTGCAGGCGCTCCCATCAACCGAGAACTCGACGAGCTTCACCGTGAACTGGTCGGGTTCCGATAGCAACGGATCCGGAATCCGTTATTACAACATTTATGTCTCCGACAATGGGAGTGGGTTCGATTCGTTCTTGATGAATACCACCGCGAACTCGGCCGTGTTCACGGGCCAGCCAGGCCACCAATATGGCTTCATCAGTGTTGCGACGAGCAACGTGGGGATCAGCCAGGCGCCACCAACCGCGGCTCAGGCAACGACCGAAGTCCTGCTCCCCCCGCCTCCCCCGCCGCCTCCGCCGCCGGCGCTGGTCACGCTCGCCTCGGTGCTCGACATCGAGAACAAGAAGCACCAGGTCACCGAGATCGAGCTCACGTTCACAGGCGCACTGAGCCCGTTCTCCGCCCAGCAGGTCGCGGCCTATCATCTGGCCACGCCCGGCAAGAAGCACTCCTTCACAGCCAAAAACGCCGGGACCATCCAGATCGGCTCGGCCGTGCTCGATGCGCCCAACGTCGTGGCGCTCTATCCGAAGAGGCCCTTCAACTTCGCGAAGCCCGTGCAGCTTCTCGTGCACGGTGAATCACCGTTCGGCGTGCAAGATGCCTACGGCCGCTACATCGATGGCGATCACAACGGCACCGCGGGCGGCGACGCAGTCCAGATCCTGAGCAAGAACACGCCGCACGTCGTGGTCGTGCCGCCGAAACCGCCGAAGAAGCCCGGCAAGAACAAGGGCAAGGGCAAGAGCAGGATCGACCACCATCGATCGATCGCGCTCCTCGACAAGGCCCTCTCAGGCGGAGGGCTCGTGGCCCGCAAGGACCTCGCCCGACTCGACCTTGATGTGGCCTCGGTGCATCACCGGTCGCGGCCGACTGCGAGAACGCACTGAGCCGCGCGGCGGTCGGGCCGGCATGCTAACGCTTCGCCACGGCGGGGGCGGTGATGCTCGCGGCGACAGGTGCGCTTGCGTAGGCGCGTTTTACCACGAAGTCGATCGAGACGTACGCAATGACCGCGATCGAGACGCCTTGCACGGGCTTCGCGTCGGGCGCGGCCTTGAGGATGATCCGCCCCTTCGATTCCTCAGCGCCCAGCGAGGTCTTGCTGCCTGACTCCACAAAAGTCACGCCGGGCGGGAGCGAATTGCCGTAGACCGAGCCCAGGTGCTGAAGCTGCGTGTCGAGCGTCACCCGGCCCTTGTAGTTCGGCCTGCGCGTGACCTCCACTTCGAGCGTGACCTGCTCGCCCGGCCTGAGCGAGATCGAGGCCGGGGTGACCCGCACCGAGGCGATGTCGTCCTTCGTGACGACCTGGGCGATCTGAGTCTCAACAGGCCAGACGCTGCGCCCGCCGCCTCCCATGTAAAGCTCCTCGAGCGGCTGGACGGCGTGCTCGACCTTGCGCGTCTTGCCGTCGAGGCCCTTCACGTTCGCACTCGCGACCACCCGCACGGGTGCGGCGGCAGGTTTGGCGTCCTTCGCGGCCTGGACGATCAGGCAGCGGTCGGTCACCCCCGCGGGGATGGTGACCGGCTGGGCGGAGAGCCCCGGCGGCAGGCCCTCGACACGGACGTCGATCGGCCCGTCAAACCCGGCGGTTCGCGTGACTCGCAAGAACCAGGGGACTGCGCCTCCGGGCCCCACGCCCGCCCGGTCGTCGTCGCAGCGGACCGCGAAATCCGGCTCATCGTCGCGCACCTCGATGCCGTAAGAGTAGGTGGGGCCGCCGCGGAAGAGCAGGTCGCGAACCTCGAGCGTGTACCGCCCGTCGGCGGGGGGTGTGAAACGGAACTCGGCGTCCTTGGAGCCGGCCGAGTCGTCGCCCGAGGCCACCACGCCGCCTGTCTCGTTGAGCAGTCTCAGGTGCGAGTCGAGACTTGATCCGAGCCGCCTGGCCTTGACCTCGAAGCGCACGGGCCGGCCCTTTTTGAGCGGCAGCGCGAAGTGATCGACGTCGTTCGGGCGATCCGCGCGGCCGCAAAGCACGGTCCCGACGTGGGAGATCGCGTTCGCCCGCGCGCGGTCGTCGTTCGGCTCAACCTCGAGATGGATAGGCAGGTCGGTGACCTCGAACGTCAGGGCGTTCGTTTCTTGCCCATTCGCCAGGAGCTGAGCGGTGTGGATGCCGGTGGGCGTGAGCCCCGCAAGCCCCTTGAGTGCGAGTGGCCCGTCGGGGATTCCAAAGCCGCTTGCACTCGCGGCCTGGGCTCCCGTGTTGGAGATCACCGGCGGGTAGACCGACGTGGCGTAGGGGCGGTCCGTGATCGTGAGCGAGTAGGTAAAGTGAGCAGCGCCCGCGTAGTCGACGTCGCGCACGGCGATGATGTACTCGCCGTCCTTGTCGAAACGGTAATGAAGCATCGGGTCGCCGAAGTAATAATCGTCGTTCGAGGCCAGCTCAACCCCCTCAGCGCTCGTCAGAATGAGCATTGGATCGGAGTTGCCCCCTTCCTGGTAGTGCCGCTTGAAGTAGAGCCGCGAGCCCATCAGGCTGAAGGTGACCTCCTGGCCCGCGCTTGCCTTGAAGCGATACGCGTCGACCTGTTCCTTGGCGCTCAGGATGCCGGCGACGACGCGATTGATCGCAACGCCCTGCGCTGCGCTGGGCGTCGCGTGGGGCTTCTGATCCTCGACGATCACCGGGTCGTCGACAACGAGGAGCTCGCCGAGCGACGACACGCCGCTGTCTGTCGCCACGCGCATCTCATGCAGGCCGAGCGATGCATCACGCGCGACCTTGATCTTGATCTTCCTACGCTCGGGGGGCGATTTGGCCTCGCGCGGCGGAATCTCCGCGCTGAGGCCCTGGCCGCCGAAAAAAACCTGCGACGCGGTTTCGAAGCCCCGGTTGGCGTGCCGGGAGACCACGGTAACCTCGTTCGCAACCCCGCGCTGGACGGCTCCCGGGTGGACGTAAGTGATCTCAGGATACGGAGTCTGCCCCCAGGCGCTTGTCGCAAATAGAAATATCGCCGAGAGAGACCGAATCAGCAGGCGCATGGCGTGGCCTCAACAAGCCCGGAGGGAGTGGCGCGGGCCTAGTGATTGAACTGGAATTCGCGGGTATTGAGCAGGGTCCAGAGCAGGTCCTCGAGACCTTCCTTCGGCGTCTGTGCGGCCTGGACGTCGGCAACGGCTTCGTGGCTTTCGTCGGCAGTGGGGGGGCGTGAAAGCGTACAGAGGAAGAGCTCCTCGATCGCCTTGTCCGCGGGTGCCTTGGCCGCGGTCAGGCGAGCGATGCGCCCCTTGGCGTCGCCCACCTTGCGGTTGAGCAGGCCGCCGCTGATCATCAGGAGCGCCTGGGTCATGGTGGGGGCCTCGCTCCGTTCGCACTCGCACGGCACCGCTCTGCGCGGGCGCCCGAACGTATCGAGAAACTCCGAGTCGTAGTCCGAGTCGGGGAGGTCGATCGCGCGGTAGCCGGGGGGCAGGTCGACGAACTTTTCCTGCGTTCCGCAGGCGAAATCGACGGCGTCGAGCAGGGCCTCGGCCCCCTGGCGCGTCGGCGAGTAATGGGTGACGTAGCGATTATCGGCGTCGGCCCGGCTGGCAGGCTGGGCGATTGCGCTCAATTGATAAACGCGCGAGCGCATGATAGTTCGAAGCAGGTGTTTGATATCGTAATTGTGGGCGATGAGATCGTCCGCCAGGGCATCGAGCAACTGAGGGTTCGAGGGGGGATTGGTCTCGCGGATGTCGTCGATGGGGTTCACGAGTCCGCGTCCGAAATAGTAGCCCCAGTAGCGATTGGCCAGGTTACGGGCGAGGGCGCGGTTGTTCCTGGAGGAGATCCAGGCCGCGAGCGCGCGGCGGCGGTCGATGGGATCGTCCGCGGGCGCGCCCCCGACCGGCCTGGGCTTCATCAGTTGACCGGTCCGGGGATGATGGACCTCGCCGCCGTCGGTGACGTAAACCACCGAATCGCCGCCGGCCAGGCCGAATTCCTGGCTCCCCTTCTTACCGACCCGGCTGAAGTATGCCTTCATACTGTAATAGTCGGCCTGGAGCAGGCTTTCATACGGGTGGTTATGGCACTTGGCGCACTGCAAGCGCATGCCCAGGAAGACCTGCGCGGTGCTTTCGGTCCACTCGTCCGCGCCACCGGTGCCGTAGAAGTTCGCCGGGCCGTACTGGTATGGGCTGCCGATGGCGGTGATAAGCTCCGAGACAAAGACGTCCATGGGTTTATTGGCGCGGAACGAATCGCGCAGCCAGTTATGCAGCGACCACATTCCTTTCTTACCGATGGTGCGCCTGCTGTTGAGCAGGAGATCGCCCCACTTGTGCGCCCAGTAGGCCGCGTATTCCGGGCGGGCGAGCACGGCGTCGATGGCTTTTTCGCGCTTGTTTGGGCTTTTGTCGGCCAGGAAGGCGAGGACGTCCTCGGGTCGGGGCAGGGTGGCCAGGGTGCTCAGGTGGATGCGGCGGAAGAATTCCGCGTCGTCGCACACCGGCGAGGGAGTGAGCCCAAGCTTGCGCCAGGTGTCGAGCCAGAGGGTGTCGACCAGGTTGTTCGGCTTGAAGGCATCGAGCGAACCCGCTGCACCATAGGGGACGATCACGCGTGCGACGGCGACGGTGGAAAGATAGCGCACCATCACGGCGGATTCCCCCCGCGCGCTGGCGGCGGAGATTGAGCCGTCGGGGTCGACCCTGGCGACCATGGGGGACTGGCTATCGAACGCGGCCTTTTCGGTGAGGATCTCGGTCGAGCCGTCGTCGTAGACCGCCCTGGCGGTGACGCGTGCCTTGCCCCCGGGCTGAAGCACGATCTCTCGGGGCTCGATCGTGAGCGTCTTGAGCTTGCGATCCTTCGCACTCGGCCCGGGCGCACCCTGGCGCACCCAGCGCAGGAGCGTTTGATACGCCCAGGAGTGATCCGTCATGCGGCGGCCGCCGGCGTGCGGCAGGCCGAGCGTGGGCTTCTGGAGCAGCAAGCTACGGGCGGGATCGCCCATGAGCAAGCGCCTGCCGAACGCAGCGCGGACGATCTCGCGATAATCAGCCTCGTCGTCGAAGCCCCTGAGCGAGAGCTTGAAGCCCCCCTTGCCGTACTGGGCGCCATGGCATGCACCCTGGTTGCAGCCCAGCCTGGTGAGGATCGGCTGGACGTCGGTGGCGAACGAGACCTTCGGCTCGCCACCGAAACCTGGGACCGACGCCATGGCCACGATCGCCGCGGCTGCCGCGACCTGAAAAACCCTGTTCATGCAAACCCCTCCGGCTGTTTGTTCAGGAGGCGACCCAGGCACGGCCTTGTGTCCCGACGCGCCTTCCTCGCTAGGCGAGCATCTCTTCAAGCACGCGCCCGCCTGGGTTGACGGGGAACGGCCGGCCGTCGGGTGCGACGTAGTGGTGGTCGAGCGTGATGCCAAGCCGGGAGTAGATCGTCGCGACCAGGTCTTCCACCTGCACCATGCGGGTCGCGGGTTGTTCGGCGTAGCGGTCGCTCTTGCCCACGACCTCGCCCATCTTGATTCCGCCGCCGCCGATGCCGAAGACGGTCGAGCCGGCCCAGTGGTCGCGGCCCGCGGCCGAGTTGATCTTGGGCGTGCGCCCGAAGTCGCCCATCCAGAACACGATGGTTTCATCCAGCAGTCCGCGGTCGTGGAGATCCGCGAGCAAGGTAGCGTAGCCGGCGTCGAGCCGAGGCAGCAGGTGTCCCTTGAGGCTCGTGAAGTTTTGCTGGTGGGTGTCCCAGCCACCGTAGGCCACGGTGACGAACCGGACGCCAGCCTCGACTAGCCTGCGGGCGAGCAGGCACGACTGGCCGAACGTGTTGCGGCCGTAGCGGTCGCGCAGTTTCGGGTCCTCGTGCGTGAGGTCGAACGCCCGCTTGGCCTGCGGCGAGGTGACGATCCCAAACGCCTTTTCATAGAAGCGGTCCATCGCCCGGGAGTCGCTCACCTGGGCTTCGACGCGCTCTTGCCAGCGGTCGAACTGGTCGAGCATCTTCCTGCGCCTTGCGAATCGGGCCGCGGTGAGACCGCCGGGCAGGGTGATGCCGTCGACCCGGAACTGGTCGGAGTTCGGGTCAGAGGTCATCACGAACGGGTTGTGCTCATTGCCGAGGTAGCCGGCGAGTCCACCGCCGGATTTCTGATCGACGCTGCCGCCAAGCTGCATGTAAGGCGGCACGCCGGGGTTGGCCGAGAGCTCCCTGGCGAGCACCGAGCCCATCGAGGGATAGACCGTCGCCGGCGAGAACCGCCAGCCCGAAAGCATGTAGGCGTCGGCGATGCCGTGGCCGGCGTTATAGCAGTAGCCCGAGCGCACGATCGAGAGCTTGTCGAGGTTCCGGGCCAGCAGGGGCATGTGCTCGCAGATCTGAACGCCCGGCAAGCTGGTGGAAATGACTCCGAACTCGCCGCGGATCTCGGCCGGGGCCTCGGGCTTGGGATCGAGCGTATCGATATGGCTGGGGCCGCCTTGCATCCAAAGCAGGATCACGCTCCTGGCCTTGCGCGGGGCTGCCGCCAGGCTTTCCGCGCGGAGCAGGTCGGCCAGCGTCACTCCCGCCACGCCCAGCCCGCCAACCCGGAGAAACTCACGCCTGGATACCCCGTCGCACGCCCGCGACGACCCCTGAAGGAAACTCAACATGGTATTCGGTCTCCAGAACGCGAGTCCTCGTCCCCTGTGGGGAACATAACGCAGCAATCCGAAGTCTACAATATTTGTTGAACAAAAGACAGACGTTTGAATGACATCCGGGGAGAGGAGTTGAGGCGTGGACTCGCCGGGGCCGTGGCAGTGAGAGCCTGGGCGGACAGGTTGGGGCCTGGTCTCAGGCCTCGACCAGGTCTCGGATGGCGTCGATGCCTTCCTGGACGACGTTGAGGGGGTCGAGGGCCCAGAGATCGCGGTTGAAGAGCTCGAGGGAGATTGGTCCGGAGTAGCCGATTGTGCGGAGGTTGGCGATCACGCGTGGCAGGGGGGCGATGCCCTCGCCAACCATGACCCTGTCTTCATCGCGCTGAGCGAGCGGGTCGGGGACGGGCGGCAGGTCGTTGATGTGGAAGATCGAAAGCTGGCTGCCCTGGATCCTGAGCAGGTCGTCGACCTTGCCGCCGCCGCGAATCAGGTGGAAGACATCAGCCACGATTGTGGCCCGGGGATGGCCTGTCGCGCTCGCGATGGTCCAGGCCTGGTCGAGCGTGTGCACGCCGGCGACAAAGCCGAGGAACTCCATGGACGGGGCGACGCCCATGGATTCGCCGATGGCGAAGAGCTCCGTGAAGCGTTTGCCCGCATGCGCCAGGTCGACGACTTCATGCGGCGGGCTGGCGACGATCGAGGGGCTGCCGAGCTCCGCGGCCTGGGCCATGCGTCGTTTGCATTCGTCGAGAGCGCGGGTGTGGGCTTCTCCCTCGGTGGTGATCCAGTCGCCGAGCGCGATCATGCTCACGACCTTGAGCCCGGCGCCGTCGAGGGCTCTCCTGAGCTCGGGAATTGAGCCGCCCTGGGCGAGGTATTCGTCGATTTCGACGTTCCAGGGCTCGATGGCGGAGTAGCCGGCTCTGCTGGCGACCTCGATCTTCTTGAGCAGCGGGGTGGGGCGAATCGTGCTGGTGTTCAGGCAGTAGGTGAAGGCGGGCATGGGCCGGCTCCTCGATGGGCGTGCGACGGTGGAGGACGATCAGGCTTCCTCGATACGTTGGGGAAAGGGTAGCCCCGCGCGGTCTGGGAAAAAGACCATGCCGGCGTCGTCGGCGGCGTGGAGTCCGGAATCAAGGTAGAGAACAACGCCGTTGATGACCCTTGCGGCGGGCGAGGCCAGGTAAACCGCGGCTGCGCCGACCTGTTCGGGTGTGGTGAGATTGCTCACGCCGGCGGGGAAGTCGGGGCGGCCGTGGCGGGCCTGGAGCTTGCGTTCGTTCGCGGTGTCAACCCATCCAGGTGCAATCATATTAGAGCGCACTCCGTCGTGCAGGTATTCCACGGCAAGCTGCTGGGTCATGCCCAGGAGCCCCGCCTTGCTGACGCCGTAGGAAAAGAGCCCTGGCATCTGCCGCGAGGCGCGGGTGGATCCGATGTTCAGGATCACGCCGCGGGCGGCCTTGAGCAGCGGCAGCGCTGCCCGCACGCCCAGCCATGCCCCCTTGAGATTGATCGCGAGTGTGAGATCCCAGAGCGCGAGATCGGTGGATTCGGCGGTTCCGCGCGGGCTGATGCCGGCGTTATTGACGAGCACGTCGAGCCGCCCGAAGCGCTCCTGGACGATTGCGACAGCGTGGCTCCAGGAGTCGGGATCGGTGACGTCGAGCGTGGCGGCGAGTACGTTGTGGCCGGCTGCACGCAGGGTCGCGGCCTCGGTTTCCGCGAGCGCGCCTGCGACATCGGAGAGCAAAACGCGGAAACCAGCCTGCGCCAGCGCGGTCGCGATCCCCAGCCCAATCCCCTGCGCCGCGCCGGTGACCAGGGCGGCGGCTTGCTCCGTCTGTGCGCCTTCGCTCATCGTACAACTTGCCCCCGCGCAGCCGGCCCGCGACCGCGGGCACCCCTGGTTTTAATCCCAGGGCGATGATGGCTGGGTCTCGTCTCCGCGTCAATCATCCGGAAAAACAACAAAGCAATGCTCGCGAACCGCGCGTGGCTTTTGGTAAGATTTGGCCAGTGCCGGGAGGCAATGTCCAGAACGCGGGAAATCACGACGAAGGATCGTCTTTTTTGGCTGCGGTGCGAGTGGTTTCGTCCATGGATGTACGCGATCGGACAAGCGTTTGGGTGCGTCCTTCCTGCACAAGTTGCTCATCCTGGTTGAAGATTCTTCTTCGCCAGGTGACGACGCCGCGCCTGCCGCTGGCCCTGGGCTCGAGCGCGAGGACGGCGGAACGAACGAAGATGGTGTCCCCGAACATCACAGGACGATGGAAGGTCCACTCAAGTATTCCCAGAAACGCCAGGGTGTCGACCCGCGGGGCCTGGCTTGCGAGTCCGGTGGCGATGGCCATGCCGAGTAGACCGTGCGCGACAGGGCGGCCGAATGGGTTCGACCTGGCCGCGTGATGATCGACGTGGAGCGGATTGAAATCGCCGGAGAGCCCCGCGAACAGGACCACGTCGGCTTCGGTGATGGTTCTCCGCGGGCTTTCCCACTCATCGCCGAGGGAGAGCTCGCCAAACGACAACGCAACCCAGGGGTAATGCGTCACGAGCGGGAGCGCCTTCCGTAATATGAAGTTCGCAACGCGTGTACTTTCCGCGGTTCCGCGGCGTTCTTGCCGCGATCAATTGAATCGGCGGCATTGTGACCTGGGATTGAGCTGCGTCAATGCCATTCGAAGCGAGCCACTTCAACAATCGCTGAGTGAATGCGCGTCGACATGAGGACGCTCCTGGATGTGGTTGATCGTGACGGAAGCGAGCCCGGGTGTGGACACCGGCACTAGACTTGCACCAGGGACGGCGGTGAAGACAAGAATGATTTGGGGGCCAAGGCTATGACACGGCCGTATCGCGTGTTGGTTGCGGACGATGAGAAACCGGTGGCGTCGGGCTTGCAGAGCCAGCTTGAGCACCTGGGGTATGACGTGATCGCGGTCGTGGGGGATGGCGAGCGTGCGATCGAGATGTGCCGCCGCCTGGCGCCCGATGTGGCGTTCCTCGATATTGAGATGCCGGGTCTCGACGGCTTAAGCGCTGCGCGGAGGATTGTGGAGGATCCGGGTACGCCTGTGATCATTCTCACGGCCCACGGCCACCCCAACCTGATCGACCAGGCGGTCGAGGACGGGGTGATTTCGTACTTGCTGAAGCCGGCCACGAGTTCGACGTTACATGCCTCGATCCAGGTGGCGGTGGCACGGGCGCGAGAGCTCAAAACGCTACAGGAAGACGTTGAGCAGCTTCAGTCCACCTTGCGCGAACGCAAACTGATCGAACGCGCCAAGGGAATCTTGATGAACCAGAAGAATCTCTCGGAAAGCGAGGCTTTCCGGCTGCTGCAGCGGCAAAGCCAGGATCGGCGAATCCCGATGGCCAAGCTTGCCGAGTCGATCATTCAGACCGAGGAGCTGTTCGCGGCTTCTGCGGTGGCGCCTGCGCCTGTTGCACGCACCTCGAGACGCCCTCCCGAAGCGCCTCGAGAATAATGTTTGACGCCGCCTACGCGGCTCGTTACCTTCACCTTGGGTGTTCAGGGAGCAGCGCTGGTATTCCCGGTGCCTGGTCCCTGAAGCCTGGTCTAGCTCTAGACCGTCGCCGGTTGGGATCAAGGATGGTGCGAGCCGCTTATCCTGCTCTTGAGCAGGCTCGTTCCCAAGTCTCGTGCTGGTTTGTCGAGACACCCTCCCAACTCTCCTGGTCCGGCTCTACGCATGACGCCTTGCATGGCCCCAGTGGATCTCGCGGGAGACTGGCATGCCTCTGTTTAATTCGCTTTCCGACCTGCGCCGATTGGGTATCGGCAACAATCCCCAGGAACTGGCCCAGTATCTCGAAGGGCACATCAACAGGATTGCCAACGGACGGATCCGTGACCTGCACGTGGACTATTCCGAAGAGCGGATCATCCTTCAGGGCCGCTCGCGGACCTATCACGCCAAGCAACTGGCCCATCAGGCGGTTCTGGACCTGACAGATGGCCATCCCCTGCTGGCGAATCAAATTGTTGTCTCGTAAGCTGCCGCGGCAACCTTGGAGTTGCGCGCACGCACCAACCAGACTCGCCCCAGAGGATCCCAAGCGAGTACGCTCGTCTTTCACCGCGGATGTCGGCGGGCGCGAAGAATCAAGGGCCAAGGGAGGCCAGGCATGCCACGCTTTCTCGTTTCTGCTTCCGGGCTCGAGTCAGGTCAGTCGATCGATCAGCGCGAGCTGCGGTCCATTTTGTCCAATCTGAGTCACGAGATCCGCAGACCGCTCATCTCGCTCAAGTCGGGTTTTGATCTCCTGCTGACAGCGCCGGATTCCTCCATCAGCGCCGAGGAGCGTGGGCATCTCACGACGATGGTCACGCTCTGCGACGATCTCCTGCGTTTGACCGGGAGCTATCTCGATTACGCCACGATCGTGCAGGGGGGGCGTCCCGTGCTCCTGGGTGAATTCACCATGGGCGCGCTTGTCGACGAGATCGATCGCCAGTTCGCTGCCCAGGCGCGTGAGGCCGGGCTGCGGTTCGCGACCGACGTTTCTCAGCCTGACTACCGGGTTGCCACCGATGCTGTGCGATTTCAGCAGATCATGGGCAATCTGGTCGCGAACGCGATCAAGTACACGCCCTCGGGCGGGCTCGTCCACGTGATTGGACGGCCTGATGCCGACGGCTGGTCGATCCAGGTTGAGGACACGGGCCCGGGGATTCCGGCGGAGGCGACTGAGCGCGTCTTCGAACCGTTCTACCGCCTGCCGTGCGACGAACACTCCGCCACGGAAGGCAGCGGTCTGGGTCTTGCGATCTGCCGCGAGCTCACCGCCCAGCTTCGGGGCAGGATCGAGCTCGCATCGGTTGTGGGTCAAGGAACGTGCGTTCGCGTCTGGTTTCCCAGACATTCGAGCGCGGGCGATCAGGTGTCCGATTCGCCCCTGCCGGGGGCGGTGGTTGCTCCCCGCGCTTCGGCGGGCAAACGCGGTCGAGCGGCGGGAAAATCCGTCATGCGAACCGGGGATCGTCCGGAACGCGGGAGCTGATCGCAAGCTGCCGTGGCTCAGCGTATGACTGTGGTGAGGTCGGAATCCTCAGCGCGTGCCCAGCGATTGGGGTTGCCATGGGAGCGCAAACGTCTGGCGTCTAGCCGCGCGGAGGCGCCCGTCTCCGCGTCCGGGGAGTCACCCCTGGATTCCGGGTCTGAGCTGGTTGTGTCCTCGGGCCCAGGAATCCTGGCCAGCGGAACTTTTCTGCGTGGACGACTTGCGCTACGAGCCCTGCGTGGGTGCGCGCTTGCTTCGTCCTCGTCCTCGGGATTGTCGGGAGATGTCTTCGCACTCAGGCGAGTATCAAACTCCACCCCGCGATCGCGAAGCAGGTTGCGGGCGTCGTCGAGCCTGGCCGCGAGCTCGCCGTTATCAAGCTGCTCCTGCGAAAGTCGATTCTCCAGGGCCCGATTATCACGCTCGAGACGGGCAACGCGGCTCTCAAGCTCGTTGTTCTCGTATTCCACCCGGCTCAGGCTGGTCTTGAGCTGGCCGACGGTCGGCCCGCCGACGAGGATCGACCGCCCGCCGGAACAGCCGGCCATCAGGCAAAGTCCAAAGGCGAGCGCGGCCAGGCGACGACTCCGGTAGGATCGCACGCGACCGGCGCGCAAGTGAGCAACCCCAGCGTGTTCCTGGGTAGGCTCAGCCTGCGTGAAGCCACAGGCGCTCGAAATGCGCAGAAATGCATCCATGCCCGGGTTAATCCCTGGTTCGGGCGAGAACCGGCGACGACGATTCTATTGTCGTCAATTGGACCAGCGAGCGTTGCTAAATCCCTCGGTGGTTCTTGCGGCGTAGTCGGGCGGGGGCCGGTCGTCACCGGCTTCCTTGCCTGCCTGAGGGGGTTCGGATCCGCCTGAGCTGCCGCGGAGCCGTTTGATTGCGATGATCGCGGTGGAAACCAGGATGGTGGCGAATGCACCGACCAGCACGCTGAGCAAGATAACGACGCCCGCAGTGCTTGAGAGCTGGCCGAGGCCGTAGGGGAAGGCGACGGTCACCTTGGCGTCGTTAGCCCAGATGAACCAAAGGATGTGGCCGAGCACCACCGCCGTCAGGATGAGCCGGCGATAGATCCAGAAATTGAGCACCAGCGAGGGCTTGCGCCTTTTGTACTGGTAAGCCATGGGTCGATTCCCTCGTATCGAGGGGGAGGGTCGAAGGATTTCCGCGGGCGCTGGGAGGGATGGGGAGAATCGTCAGAACGGCTCGTCCACCTTCGCCCCCAGCATCCACCAGAATAACACGTAGAGCGTTCCGAAAAGTCCGCGAGCCCAGCCCTCCCAGAGCCATCTCCAGGATAACAGAACCGTGGCCGCGGCCATGCTGAGATAAGGGCCATAGGGGATTTCGCGATCCGCGTTTGATAATTGGCGGCCACGGAGACGTTTTCCAATGGATTTGAGCAATTTCCAGCAGGCGTGGCCAAGCCCAAAAAAGGGCGCCACGAAAAAAATGATCAGTGCAGCGCGCCAGCCCAGGAATGCGCCGATCATGCCCATCAAGGTGACATCGCCAAACCCCATGGCCTCGCGGCGAAAGACCGCGCTCGAGGAGACGCGAACCGCTTGAGTGAGCCCCGCGGAAACGAGCAATCCCGCCACGCCGACGCCGAGGCCGGCCAGGCTCGTGGATGCGGTGGAGGGATCAGGCCTGATGCCGGGCCAGATCGCGCCCAGGGCCACGCCCAGGAACATGCCGGTGACGGTGACCTCGTCAGGGATGATCATGAGGTCGTAATCGATGAACGTGGCGGCGACGAGCAGCGCCAGAAAGAGCGCGTGGTAGGCCGTTGCGCCGAGGCCGATCAAGGGGAGCTGGCCCCAGCTATCGCGTGGGGCGTAGATCACGTCAGCCAGGTACGCCGCGAGAAAGAGGCAGCCTGTGAGCGCCTCGACGAGCGGGTAGCGTGCCGAGATCCGCGCCCCGCAGTTGCGGCATTCGCCCCGCAGGAGGATCCAGCTCAGGATGGGGATGTTGTCGCCGGGTGCGATCGCGGTCATGCACCTGGGGCAGTGCGAGCTGGGCCAGATCATGCTCTTTTGCCAGGGGATTCGGTAGATGCAGACGTTGAGGAAGCTGCCCACGACCGCCCCGGTGGCGAAGATGCCAAACCCCAGAATCGCGAGCACGAGCGAGGAAAGAAACATCGGCTGGGTCTCAAACGAGGGGCGAATTCAGGGGTGGTTGGCCTTCGCGATGAGCGCGAGCACGGAGTCTGCCACATGTTCGGGATCGAGCGTGCTGGCATCGAGCGTGGCGTCGGCGAGTGCCTGGTAAAGAGGCGCCCGCTGCGCGATCATGGCATCGAGCTCATCCAGGACGCCGCCGGGTGCAAGTGCGGGGCGGTCTTCGCGGCTTTTGGGGTCGGATTCGATTCTCCTGGCCAGGGTCTCGCGATCCGCGGTGAGCCAGATGACGGTGCCGTGAGCCTTGAGCCGCGCCCGATTGACCTCGCGCAGCACTGCGCCGCCGCCGGGTGCGAGTACGGATCGATCCCCGCGTGCACAGAGATCCGCGAGCACCCGCTCTTCCCAGTCGCGGAAGCCAGACTCGCCGGATTCCACGAAGATCTCGCGGATCGAGCGGCCTGCGCGGGCGCGGATTTCCAGATCGCTATCCCAGAAAGGGACGCCAAGCCGGCTGGCCACAATCCGGCCGACGGTCGTCTTGCCCGACCCGCGATAGCCCACGAGGACCACTCCGCTGCTTGCGGCCTGCGTACTCGAAGGGTTTCGGCTCATGCGTCTCGCACGGGTGACAGCTTGCGTTTGAGTTCGTCCCGCATCACATCGACTGGGGCGTCCTGCCCGGTGTAGAGCTTGAACTGGAGCGCTGCCTGGCGCAGGAACATGTCCGCGCCGTTGACCGTGGTGCAGCCGCGCTCACGTGCGAGCTTGAGCATCATTGTGTTTTCGGGGTGATAAATCGTGTCGAAGACCACGAGCCCGGCGCGAGAGAACGCGGCTGGGGGCAGGGGCGTGTCATCGACGTTGGGATACATGCCGACAGGGGTGGCGTTGATGATCACGTCGGTGACCGTGCTCGCCCGCGTGGACCAGGGGACTGCACGGCAGCCGAGCTCCTCGGCAAGCTGGTTGGCACGATCGTCGTGGCGGTTGGTGATGGTTACATTCGCGCCCCGGCGAGCAACCCCGCGCGCGATGGACCGGGCCACGCCTCCCGCCCCCAGGATGAGCACGTGCTTGTCGAGCAGCGGGCTGGTGGATTCGTCGCTCGATTCGCCTCCCATGGCGGTTTCAAGCGAGCCCATCGCCGCGCGGTAATCGGTGTTGTAGCCCACCCGGACACCCGCCGCGCCAAAGACGATTGTGTTGCACGCGCCTGTGCGCTCGACCGACCCCTCGCATTGCTGGAGCAATGGCACCAGGTCCTGCTTGTGCGGAATCGTGACGCTGCAGCCCTTGAGATCGAGCCAGAGCAGCTCCTTGAAAAAGCTGGGGAGCTCGCCGCTGGGCACCAGGATTGGCACCATGACCTTGTTGAGCCCAAGCGCCCGGAACGCGGCGTTATGCACCGCGGGGGAGAGGCTCTGCTCGATCGGATCGCCGATGACCGCGTAGATTTCAGTCTTGGCGTTGATTTGCTCGTAGCTGTAATCCACCTCAAGTGTGCGGTAGGGGATCATGCCGGCCGCGAAGACGCGCTCGGGATTGAAGCCGGAGTACGTAAACGGTGCGCCGTACTTGCGCCCCAGAATCCGGGTGAAGACGCCGATTTCGCCCATGGCGATGGGAATCATCGGTCCCTTGGCGTTCGTGGCAAGGTGCAGCACGCGCGAAGCCTCGGCGAGCGTCAGCGCCGAGGTCGCGATCTTGACGACGTCCGGGTCGAATTCCTCGCACTTCTCGGCAACGTCCTGAACGTCAACGGGCGTCGTCTTCAGATTGTGGTAGCTGACGATCCGCTTGGTCTTGCCAAAGCGGCGGATCTTGGGGGCGACGTCCATTTCCAGGTCGATGTAGTCGACGCCGAGCGCGACGGCCTCGCGCAAAAGTTGCTGGCGCTTGTCTTCGTTGCCGCGCCAGAGGCCGCCGTCGGCCCCGCGGCGGATGGTGAAGACAAGCGGCGTGGGCCGTGTCTTCAGAATGCGTTTGAGATCAGGCTCTCTGCGCAGGCAGTCGATCCGGAGCTCGACCAGTCCCACCCCAGCCTCCGCCGCCTGAGCCCATTCCTCGGCGAGCGAGGAATGCCGCCCGCGCCCGATCGTCGCGCATATCATCGCCTAAACACCCCTGGAGCGAGACCTTCCGAACGGAAGGCGCGGGTCGCTGCGTTCTTGCTTGACGCCACGTCCTCCTGATCTTACGGCATGGCGCAGCCCTGGTGAAGACGCACCTTTCCCGTTGTGCGCCAGGCGCTCTAGATCCGGCCGAATTGCTTCTCGAGCTGATCGCGCGTGAAGACAAGGGCGGTCGGGCGGCCATGCGGGCAGTGATGAGAATCGTGGGCCAGATGCCTGCGTTCGAGCAGAGCGGCGATTTCCTCGGGCCTGAGTGGATCCCCCGCCTTGACCGCCGCCTTGCAGGCGACCATGTGCAGAAGCTCGGCAAGCAGAGCGTCGCGCGAAGGCGGAATGGGGGATGCGCGGAGATGGTCGGCCAGGTCGCGGACGAGCCGGATGGGATCGGCCCCCTTGAGCATCACGGGCATTCCGCGCACGAGGACGGTGTCGCCGCCGAACGACTCGAGCTCGAGGCCAAGCTGGGTTAGAACCTCGGCGTGTTCCAGCAGGAGAGCGGCCTCGGCGGCGGGCAGGTCGATCGGCTCAGGCGCGAGCAGGCGCTGAGATTCGACCGGCCCCTTGCTCGCGCGTTCCCGCAGTTCCTCGTAGAGGATCCGCTCGTGGAGTGCGTGCTGGTCGATGACCATCATGCCGTCGCCGGTCTCGACGACCAGATAGCTATCGTGGAGCTGGATTGCCTTTTCGGACCGCCCGCCAGCGGCGGACCGGCTGCCGCGTGCGCCCTGGGTCTCGTGCGGTTCAGCGTGTCCGCGCGTGCCGTTCCGTGGCGCGGCGGCGAGTGGAGCGGCGCCCAGGGCAGGCGCGGCGGGCGTGAATTCGTCGAAGGCGTCGCCGGGTTCGGGCTCGGGGGGAGCGAGCGGTAGCGAGTCGACCCACTCGGGCTTTTGCACGCGGCCGACGGATTCGGGGATCGCCTGCCGGGCCGAGCCGCTCTCGAACCAGCTTGCCACCGCCTGGCGATCGTTGGACGCGCCGGCGAGCCCGAACGGAGGCTCCGGCCGCTCGCGCAACCCCGGCAAAGCGCCCTGGGGCGGGTGTTCCATCCCTGCCCCGGTAGCCTGGGACTGGGGCGCGGCGGGCTCGGCCGCGGTTTGCAGCCGCGTGTGCAGGTCGCTCTTCAGGAACGTTTGCCGCAGCGTGGAAAGAAGCTGGCTATAAACCCGCTGAGAGTCCCGAAACCGGACCTCGACCTTGGTCGGATGGACGTTGACGTCGACCTCCTCGGGTGGCAGGTCGAGGTGCAGGAAGGCCACCGGCATCCGCCCGACCATGAGCAGGCCGCGATAGGCGTCGTTCAGCGCGTGGGTGAGCGAGCGATCGCGGACGTAGCGCCCGCCGAGAAAGAGGAACTGCCCCTTCGCGGTCGAGCGGCTCTGCGACGGGTGCCCCACGTAGCCCCAGAGATGCATGCGCTCGAGCCGGCTCTCGACCCAGATCAGCGACTCGGCGAGCTCGCGGCCAAAGAAAACGGCGATGCGCTCACGCGTGCCCGACGCGGCAGGCAAGTCGTGGACGATCTTCCCGCCAGAGCGGAGCGTCAGGTGAATTTCCGGCCGGGCGAGCGCCACGCGGGAAAACGCCTCGACGACATGCCCGCTCTCGGTCTGGTCCGCCTTCAGAAACGTGCGCCGGACCGGCGTGTTGTAGAAGAGGTTGCGGACCTCGATCACGGTCCCTGGCGGGCAGCCGCAGGGCTTGATCGCTCCAGATGAGCCCCCTTCAATGCAGAGCTCGAGCCCCTCAGACTGGCCGGCCTTGCGGGTCTGGCAGCGGACCTTGGATATCTCGGCAATGGCCGCGAGCGCCTCGCCCCGGAAGCCGAGCGTGCGGATCTGGGCCAGATCATCGGCCGTGGCCAGCTTGCTCGTGGCGTGCGGTAAGAAGGCAAGCTGAAGATCGTCCGCTTCCATGCCGCAGCCGTCGTCGGCGATGCGGATCAGGTCCTTGCCGCCGCGCTCAACCGAGACGTCGATCCGCGTGGCGCCCGCGTCGATGGCGTTCTCGAGCAGCTCCTTGACCACGCTCGCAGGCCGCTCGACCACCTCGCCCGCCGCGATCTGGTTGATCACGCTCGGTGGAAGCTGGTTGATGATCCCCATGCCGTCGCTCCCTCATTGTTGCCGAGGTCTCATCATATCGCGTGATCTTACGTTCAGAAAGAGAACGCCGCCACTCTCCTGACAGCCTGCCGTCCTCGAATCGTCGTGCCAGCCCGATCCGCCTTCCCACAGCCCATCGTGACAGGAGGAGCCCGATTGCATCGTCACGCCCGTTGCGCTATATTTTTGGTTGTCAGTCTCAATGCTTGATCTCGAGCTTCCTTTCGTTCATGCAGTTCTTTTTCTCGCGACGTTCAAACTCCGCCTTGTGACGGTCATTGGTGAGTTCGGGTTCGTTTTGGTCCGCCAGAGCCAAGCTCGGAGAGCCCAGTGCCCAGCAAGAACGTGGAGCCTTTCAACATCGCGCTCATGCATCTTGTCCGGCTCGAGGTGCGTTTGCGATCTCCCGGGTCGGATCCAAACGACCTTGAGGATCTCACGCAGGAGACGCTGCTCGTTTTGCTCCGCGAATGGCCTCGCATTCTCACCGCCTATGACCCTGAACGCGGGGCGTGGCATCCGTGGCTTCGAATGGTGGTCCGTCACGCGGTGAAGAACCAATTCAGAAAACTGGCGAGAGTCCGAAGCCGGGAAGTCGCGCCGATTTCGATCGAATGGGTCGCTGCGCGTCGAGGCGAAAGCGATCGCCACGAATTATCCGCGCTCATTCGAGACTCTCTTGAGTCACTGAGATCGTCGTTACCCCCCCGCACCTGGGAGATATTCGAGCGCAGGTTTCTCCTGCGACAGAGAGTTACTCGAATCTCTCTCGAGATGAAACTCAGGCCGTGTCGGGTGTCGAAGCTCGTCGCCAAATCGAAGAACGCCCTGAGGCGAATCCTTGTCGTTCGCTTTTCGGAATTCGAGCAACCGCGTCTCCAAGAAATGTTGAGAGGAAGAAAAAAAGCGGGGGGGGGCGAAAAGAGTAGGTGCAAGTTGTATTCAGGTAGGATCATTCAAAGGGGTTTTACGCGAGTGGGGAAGCTGCTCTGCGTCGCGTGGGTGATATTGCCCGGAGCGAGAGTTTTTGGGATGAGGCAATGTTCATTTGCGGGCGATCTCTCGCTCCGTGACCTCGGCCATTGATCGGCTCTGGCCCCACGCAGTCGGCTTGCTAACGAGCCTTCATGGGCGACGGTTGAATAGCGAGAACACGAGCGTGCGCTGGATTGCGGTTGTAGCAGCGAGCTTTCGCTCGATGAGGGTGCGATGAGCACAGAGCGTCGATACGTTTCGTCGGGGGCACGACTGGCGTATCGCCAGGAGGTCGAGCTCGCTCCACGACCAAACATCCGCGTTGCCGCTCTCCACGCATCGGCATCCATTCGGCGTGGCGACCGCATCGTCCTCCGACCTGGATGATCGCTCGCGGGCCTATGCGGCCGAGGGTGAACCCTTCCTGCTCGGCCGCTTACCAGCGTTGGCGTTCCGGAACTCCAAACGTCTCAGCCAGACCGGATGCTTACGATTATGTTGCACAGCTTGCTCGCGCTCTTCATGGCCGCTGCCGGAGCGATCGATGAAGCACCAGCGGAAACGCTTGACCCTGCCGCCACAATTCAACATCTCCTGGACGCCTTCGGGAATCACCACATTTCGGCTGATGAGATCGTCGACGAATCCCCCGCGACCGGTCCTCGCTTCCGCTTCCACCTGGAGCGCAAATTTGAATCTTACCTCTGCGACGACGTCGCGGTCGTTCGCGTTGCGATGACACTCGGGTATGTAGGGCGTCCCAAGAATGACCAGTCTTATGATCATAAGTGCATGGAACAAAGATGGGCTCTGGGGTCTCCCTATATCAAGGTGGAACTGGCCTGTGATCGCGTTCCAAAATGGCCCAATGCCGAAATCCCTTTTTCTCGGAGTCAGATTGCTTCCATTGTGCGCATGGACGCAAGCTCCTTCCCGAGGTCCCTCGAGCGTGAGCTTACATTCCAAATCGCAGGTATGATCGAGAGTTTGGTCGGTCAGGAGCATCAGTCGGGGCTGACGCTGGCGGACATGGCGAAGGACGGCGGCCCCGGGGGATTCCGATTGAGGAGGGTCGAGTGGGTTTCCAGGAACCGGGACGCGATACGATACGAGTTCAAATCCCCCGACCGGGGAACGACGTCCGTGACCTTCAACCGGATCGGCGGCGCCTGGTATGCAACCGTGATCAACCTGGATTTGCAGGCCGAAGACAAGGTCGCTCCAGACGAGCGAGTAACTCCGGAACAGAGGCAACAGGGAATCGGTCGCGTAAGGCGGGTCACTCGCCGCGATGACGAATTCCCGGCTCCTTATACCGGGCTCGATCGTCTCGAACGAACATATGAGATCCATTATGATGAGAAGCCCGCCTCCGAGCCCAGGCTCCCAAAATCGATTGTACGGAAGGAGACAGCCTGGCTAAGGGGACTCCAATCCGTTGTTGAGACCCGTCTGGTTTTTCACACCTTTCGGACTGGGACAATCACCTGCGACGAGGTCCGAAACGCGATGTTGCCTCTTCCCGACGGCATGGAGACGTTCAGCGTCGGCGAGAAAACGGCATGGACGACCAGGGGTGGTGAGGTAGTTCCCAAGGTGGATTCGCAGGCGCTCGACGTCGGGCGCCTGGCCCGGTTCACGCCGGGGTCCGGCGGCGGGATTGCGATCTGGCTTGGGGTGGGGGCCGTTGCGGTCGTCGTGGGCGGGGTTGCTCTCTGGCGCCGGGGTATTCGAAGGACTTGAAACGATGGCGAACCTTGTTCTTACCATACTGGGTATGACGCTGGTCGGAGCCGCTCCGGAGGACGACGTCGCGAACGGCTACAACGAGCCGTACTGCGGCCTTTACTGCATGCATGCCGCGCTTTCGGCGCTGGGAAAGCGCCCTGATTTTGCCGAAATGAACCAGTCGCGATACCTTTCGGGGTATATCGGGAGCACGGCGGCGGATCTCGTGCGCCTGGCCGGGGACCAGGGCGAGCCGGCGGAATTCCGGCCCGATCTGACGCTGGCGGATCTGCGCGCAAGCGACAGGCCGATCCTGCTGCATACCGACACCATGGTGACCCAGGCGAATTTTCACCACTGGATCCTGTTTCTGGGCCTGGCGGGCGACGCGCTGCGTGTTTATGACCCGCCCCGGGGAGAATACGCGATCTCGCAGGCCGAGCTACTGAGCCACTGGGACGGAGTGGGCGTTGCCGTGGGGAAGTCCGGCGGCTGGAACGCGGCGTGGGCCACCCAGGAGACCTTGCTGGCTGTTTGCCTCGTCCTTGGGTTGGGATTCGTCTTTTCACGCATCGGCCGACCCGCCGGGCTCGCTTCGCGGGTCCTCGTGACAGGGGCATGCGCTGCGGCAGCCTGGCATCTGCTGGTCGGGTATGGCTTTCTACGCAATCGGTATTCCCTGGACACCATCGCGACAGCCCACCAGAGCCGCGATTTTCCAATCGTGGATCAGGACGAACTTCGCCGGCTTCTGAGCCGCCCGGACGTGACGGTGATCGACGCGCGGACTCCGGAAGACTTTCGATCCGTCCATGTGCCGGGGGCGCGCAATATTCCCTTGACTGTGACGATGGGGTCGTTCAGGGAGAACCTGGAGTCGATCCCCGCCGACAACCAGATTGTTGTTTACTGTACATCGGAAAGCTGCGGCTGGGCGGACGCGGTCGCGCGTCTGTTCCCGCCCCGAGGATTTGGCAGGGTGGCCGTGTTTCGATCGGGTATGGCGGGGTGGTTGGCGCCGGAACAGGCGAGCCGTTTAAGAGAGAGCGACGCCGGCGCGTCGGAGACGACCGCCCAGCAGCCAGGGGGGCGAAGCGATGCGCATTGAACACGCCGGGCTTCCATCACGATCGTGGCTCGTGACGCTTCGAGCTGCGGCTTCGCTTACCGCCTCGATCCTCGTCCCGGCGGTGCTAGTGATCAGCGCGGTTGTTCACTTGAACAATCCTTATCGCTTTCTGGATGCGATTTATGGATATCGGTTAATGCCGAGGATCGGTGCCGAGCTTCTGGCTGGAGTCTTGCCGTTTCTGCACCTGGCGATCGCCGCTCAGATGATCGTCTCCCGCTCGCCGGCGGTCTTCCGACTTGGTCTCTTGCTGTTTCTGATCTACGCCGCGGCCCAGGCGACGGTGCTCTGGCGTGGACTGGGGGTAAGCTGTGGCTGCCTCGGCCCTTACATGGGCTCGAGACCCGTTGGCGCCTCCTCGCTCGCGCTCGCGCTTTGCGGAGCGGGATTGTGCCTCCTGGGCTGGCGCACGGGGGACAGCCGCGCAACAGCCGTCACCGCGTCTGAACCGCCGGCGAGTGCCCTCTCGTGAGGGCCGAGCTCATGTCGCGGAGGAATCATGACGGAATTCGGGGCGAGCTGTTCCTGTTGCGAGATCCCTGCGCCCCGCGCAACGTCCGGATCCGCAAAGGAGCCCGCCGAACGAACGCGCGTCAGGCCGCCTGCGTGCAAGTGGGCCGGGAAGGCTTCACGCTCATTGAGGTTCTGACGGTGATTTTCGTGATCGGTCTCCTCGTGGCCATTCTCCTGCCCGCGGTCCAGTCCGCGCGTGAGGCATCGCGGCGCTCCGCCTGCGCGAACAATCTGCGCCAGTTGGCACTCGCCACGCATGAGTATGAGGGCATGTTCGGGATTTTGCCATCCGGGACGCCGCTGGCGAACTATCCCGACGTGGGGGTCTTTCCGGGCCCGAGCCTCTTCGTCGCCGTGCTCCCCGAGCTCGAGCAGCAGCCGCTTTACAACGCAACCAACTTCAACAAAAACATTTATACGTATGCAAACCAGACTGTGCACGAATCGGCGCTGGGCGTGCTCTGGTGCCCCAGTGATCCGACGGTGAGTGTGACCGTTCTGTACCGCGGCGAATACCTCGACATTCCCAAAGGACGCTTCTTGATTTCTCATTCGGGCTATCTTGGGAGCGCGGGCGTTTATTACAACGTGTCGATCGATCTTTCGCGCTTGCAGGCCGTCACGGCGCAGGACAACGGCGTGTTTTACGTCAACAGCCACGTTCGACTGGCCGACATCACCGATGGCGCTGGCAACACGCTGCTTCTCGGCGAGCGCGCTTTTGGGAAGCTCGCACCCTTCGAGCAGCAGGGCTTTGCCTGGTGGTTCGACGGTTTCCTGGGCGACACGGTTTTCTCGTCCTTTTACCCGCTGAATCCCGCCCGATTGCTCGCGAGCGACCCAGTTGTCTTCGGCAACGACGAGCCGCGGCACTACATCCGATCGGGATCGGCGAGCAGCTTTCATCCGGGGGGCGCGAACTTTGCCTTTGCGGATGGCTCGGTGAGGTTTTTGAAGAACTCGATTTCAAGCTGGCCGATTGCCCCGGGGGAGCTCATGCCGGTTGGCGTGAGCGGCAATTTGTATGCGCCCTTTCAGGTGTCGCGGGGAACGGAATTCGGAGTCTACCAGAGCATTTCGACGCGCAACGGAGCAGAGGTTGTGTCGGACGACGCCTTTCGCTGACTGGCATGTTGTCCAGTCCCGGGAGCAAGCGAGTGCCGCGCGAGGTGCCTTGTTGAGCCTGGTTCCGCGCTTTTATGTGCGTGTTTGGCACATGCGTGCAAGTGCGATTCGTGCGTGGGGTTGACCGCTTTTGCGATTCGCCGTAGCCTACCGCCGCGCGAGGTCGCGTACGCGCTGCGCACGGTGCGCGTGTTCATCGACCGGACGCACGTCGGCACGGCGAGAAGCCAGGGATGGCGCCCTTGTTGGTCGATCGAAGTCACATTCTGGTGCTGAATTATAACGGCCGCGGCCTGCTCGCCGAATGCTTGCCGAGCGTGATCGCGGCTGCGCGCCGGGCGCCCGTGCCGTGCCGCGTGAGCGTGCTCGACAACGGCTCGAGCGATGGCTCGGAAGCCGAGATTCCCGAGGGCGTGGGGCTGATCCGCCGGCCGAATCTGGGGCTGGCGTCGTTTAACTCGGTACTCGAGGCGCTTGACGAGCCAGTGGTTCTGCTCCTGAACAACGACATCAAGCTGGAAGCAGGCGCCCTTGCGCCTTTGGTCGCGGTTTTTCGAGACCGGGCCGATGCGCTCTTCGCCGCTCCGCAGTGCTGGACGTTCGACGGCCAGACCTATGAGGGCATGCGCACCCGGGTGCGGATGCGCGCGGGCCTGGTGCAGGGGATGTGCCGCATTCCCGGCTTCGAGCGCCATGTCGACGCGCCTGATTTGACGGCCTCGGCCGGGCCAGTGCTCGCGGTGCATCGCGAGCGGTTTCTGGACCTGGGCGGCTACGACCCGCTCTATTTCCCAGGTCGAATCGAGGATCTCGACCTGGGCTTCCGGGCCTGGATGGCCGGCTACCGGGGTTATTACGTGCCGGCTTCGCGGGCCTTTCACAAGGGCTTCGGCAGCTTCGAGCCGGCCTTCGGCAAACGCGGGTGTGACGTGCTGGCCGCGCGTAATACCGTGCTTTTCATGTGGAAGAACACGGCGGGTTGGCGGCTATTCGCGCATCTGGCCTGGCTGCCTGCGCGGCTGGCGTATTCGCTTGTGCGTGGGCGGACCGATCTGGCGCGCGGGCTGGCGGGCGCGATCGTGCGCCTGCGGCGAGCGCTCGAGGCTCGGCGGGCGCTTGCGGTTGGCGGTCCGGGCTGGATTGAGCGGCAGGAGGCGTTTTTCCAGCGCTTTGCCTGGGACGAGTCGATTCACACGCCCGTGGCGACGAATGGAGGCGCGCGGTGATTCGAGCACCCTACACGCTTGCGATCGATGCGCGTCCACGTGGCCCCCGGGGGCCGCTCGCGGCCGAGCCGCTGCTAGGCAAGAGCGTGCTCGAGCGCTTGCTCGAGCAGGCGGCGGCGCTTGCCGATCCCGCGCAGCCGATCCACGTGCATGCGCGTGAGGACGATCAGCGTGCGCTCCGCGTTTTCGCGCAAAACCCGCATCCCGGCGGCGTGCGGTTCGAGACGGGTCCGCCGCGGGCCGGTGCGGTCGTGCTCACGGCCGACAGGCTCTACGACACGCGCAGGCTCAGGCGTGGGTTGCGCAGGGGGCACGACCCCGAATCGGCCGTGATCTGGCGGCTCGACCGCCCGGAGACGCTCGCCGCCGCTGATGATGAGCTCAAAAGGCGTACCACGTACCAGCCGCTTGGTGCTTACTGGGCGTTCCCGCTCGCGGATCGGCTCTCCGCGCGGCTGTGTGAAACCCGGGTGACGCCCAACGCGCTTACGCTTGCGGCGGGATTCCTGATGCTCACCGCCTGCGGCTTGATCGCCGCGGGTTCGGCCGGCATTGCAACACAACTGGGGGCGGCGCTCCTTCTGGCGGCGGGCCTGGTGCTTGATACCGCGGACGGTCGGCTCGCACGGCTCCAGGGCTCGGCAAGCGCATTCGGGCGCTGGCTCGACCAGGTGCTCGACGAGCTTGTCGACCTTACGCTTCATGGATCCATCGCGTGGGCCGTCTTTCGCGCGAGCGGGCAACCGGGCTGGCTTGTGCTCGGGATGCTCTACGCCGGCGGCAAGTACCTGTTCCTGGTGCAGTCGCTCACGGGACAGACGCTCGAGTCGCACGCCGCGCACGCGGGATCGGCCGCCGCCACGTCCGCGAACCCGCTGCGCTCGCTGGTGCAGCTCGCGGGCCATGCCGACGTGCGCTGGCATCTCTGGATCGTGCTCGCCGCGCTCGGGCGGCTTGATCTCGCACTCGCGGCCTATGCCTTCTACTTCCCCGCGCGAGCGTGCGCCGGCATCGCCCGAAAGGCGGTGCGCCATGCCTGAGCCCCGCGTCTCGGTCCTGGTCGTCGCAAAGGACGAGGAACACAACCTGGGCGCGTGTCTGCGCTCGGTCGCCTGGGCTTTCGAGCGAATCGTGGTCGTCGATGCGTCAAGCCGCGACGGCACGCTTGAGGTCGCGCTCCGCGAGGCTGACAAGGCCGCCGTGCGCGCGTTCGATGATTTCGCGAGCCAGCGCAACTTTGCCCTGGCGCTCGCCGAGGGGGACTGGGTGCTGGCGATCGATGCGGATGAGCGCGCAACGCCCGCGCTCGAGGCCGAGATTCGCGCCTGTCTGGCGGACGCGCCTGCTGCCATCGGCGGCTATCGCGTGCCGATCGCGAGCGTTGTTCTGCGGCGGCGCTTCGGCTATTCCGGCACGCAGCACGATCGGCCGTTGCGGCTCTTTCGGCGTGATCGAGGCGAGTGGACCGGGCTTGTGCATGAAACCGTGGCGCTCAACGGAGAGTGCCGCACGCTGGAATCCGCGCTCGAGCATCACACCTTGCCCGATGCGCATGTCTTTCTCGAGAAGATCAATCGGTATACCGACCTCGAAGCGCGTGCGCTCGCGGATTCGGGGCGTCGGTTTCGGCTGCGTGATGTGCTGGTGCGGCCCGCGTGGGTGTTTGTGAAGCTCTATCTGGGCAAACAGGGTTTTCGCGATGGTCTCGAGGGCCTTGCGTTTTGCCTGTTCTCGGCTGTTTCGGCGTTTGTGCGGGCGTGGAAACATCGCGAGCTTGAACACGCGCGGGCTGCAACGCATGCCCCGGAACTGGGTGTGCATCGATCCGCGATTGTCCTGTCGGCGCAGCCGGGGAGGGCCGCATGACAAGGGCGGAAGCCTGCACGGTGGCGCGGTTTGACAGCCTGGCGGGGCGTTTCAAGACGGAGCTTGCGGCTGGTGATGCGCGGCTCGCGGCGGTGGTTGCGAAGCTCGGTCCCTGGCCAGGCAGGCGCGTGCTCGACGTGGGTTGCGGCAAGGGGCGGTTCGCGAGGGCGCTCGCTGCGCTTGGCGCGGAGGTTGTGGGGATCGATGTCTCGGGCGCCATGCTCGCCGAAGCGAGGGGAATTGCGTGTGTGCGCGGCAGCGCCCGCCGGCTCCCGTTTACGCAAGGGGCGTTCGACCGCGTGATCGCCGTTGAGGTCTTCGAGCATCTGCCCCCGGAGTCGTGGAATGGCGCGCTTGACGAGATCGCCCGCGTGCTTCGGCCCGGCGGCCGGCTGGCGATCGTCGACAAGAATGCCGGCTCGTGCGACCCGGTTCGCCCCTGGCTGCCTGCGCTTGTGGTCAAGGCGATCGACGAGCAGCGCGGGCGCTTCATGTACGCCCTGGGCGATCCCGCCCGCGAGCGCTGGCTGTGGCCCAGAAGGTTCGCGGGCCGGCTCGCGCGTGGCTTTACGCGAGTCGAGTACGAGCCGATCCTGGCCGGCCACGAGCGCGGGCGTTTCCCGTTCGAACAGATTCCCGCGACCCGGCGGTTCGTGATCTGGACGGCCGAGCGGCCGAGGGGTGAGGCAAAACATGCGTGATCCGCTCGACCTGCCGCTTTTGCCGCTTGTGCTCTGGCGCACCCCTCCCGGACTTGAACTTGCGCTTGCGCAAGAAGGTGTGCCCTACGAAGTTGTTGAGCGGGCGCGCCCCGCCGCGATCGCCCGCGGCCGGTTTGTGCTCTTCGACAGCGCCGAGACGCGCGAGCCGCAGATTCAGGCGATGCTTTGCCGGGGCCAAACGGCGATCGATGTGGACTTCCTCCGCGACGGCCAGGATCTCGATCCATTCGCGGCGCTTGTCGATGATCGCGCGGTTGACTCGGCCTGGTCGATCGCCGGCGCGCGTGTCGTCGAGCGTGTGGCCAGGCGGCCCAAGGCCGCTATCCGCCGCGCGCTGATCGAGCGCTTGCGCGACGCGGTGACCCTCGCGGGAGGCGCCTGGATTCGCCTGGCGCCGTTCCCTTATCCGTATCGCTCGGCGTTTAGCTTCCGCGCTGATCTCGATGAGCCAGCGCCCGGTGATTATCACCGCTTCGCCCGTGCGCGGCAGGCTCTCGACACATTTAGTACACAGTTTGTGAGCACGCAAGCATACGCTCATCATGATACGGTGATCGCCGACCTGCGGCGGCTCGACACGCAGTCGCACGGGCATTTCCATTTCGTGCATCGCGACTTCGAGGCCAATCGTGCGAACCTCGAGCGCGCCGACCGGATTCTGCGCGGCGCGGGGATTGAACCGTTGGGATTCGCCGCGCCTCACGGGCGATATCACGCCGCGCTCGACGACGTACTCGAGGAACTGGGATATCTCTACTCATCGGAATTCCAGCTTGCCTACGACGATTTCCCATTCTTCCCCTGGAAGCGCGACCGCTTTTCACGGGTGCTACAGATTCCCATTCACCCTGTGTGCGAGGGGCTGTTTCTGGAAGCCGGTGTGACCGACCCCGACCGCGTGGGCGCCTATTTCGACCGTGTGGTGCGGGCGCGGACGGCGGCCGGCGAGCTGGTGGTGATCTATGGCCACCCCGAGGGCCGGCTGGCACGGATGACGGGCGTGGTCACGCAGGTTGCAGCCGCGGCCGCGGCCGATCCGCTCACCTGGCGCGTGACGTTCACGGATCTTGCGCGCTACTGGCGCTGGCGTGGCTCCAGGCGCTGGCTTGTGCTCGCGCGTGAGCGCGGCAAGGTCGAGATCCAGTTCGAGGAGTGGGACGCGCGTTATCCGCTGGCGGTCGTGATCGAGCGCGGGGGGTTCCGCTCGGTCGTGCCGCAGTGCGGGCCCAGGCTCACGCTCGATCTCGCGAGTCTTGCCTACGAGCGTATCTCGGGACCCGGCGACGGGCTTGCCGCGCCGGAACCGATCCGGCGGCCGCCGAGCCTGAAGCGCGTGCTCCGCGAAGCGCTCGACTGGGAGACGACGATCCCGATCGAGAACTTGCCAACCGGCACGCTGAGGCGTGAGCTGAAACGTTCCTTGCGGCGATTCAAGCAGTGGCACACGGGGGCCGAGGCATGACGCAGGGTCTCGCGATCGAAGCCAGTTCGACCGAGAGCGACCGCGATTGGATTCGCGCGCGGGCCTCCGCGCCCCCCGCGCCTGGCTGCGCGCTTTTTGCCGCGAATGTCACCGCGTTCCAGGCGCCCGGCGGTGGCGAGAATCAGCTCGTGCAAACAGGGCGCTGGCTCGAACGGCTGGGCGTTCCCGTCAGGCTTTTTTCGCCCTGGACCGACCGCATCGAGGACGCGCGCGTGCTCCATCTCTTTGGCATGTCGCGCGAGGGGCTTGCGCTTGCACAATGGGCACGCAAACGGAACGTGCCGGTTGCGCTCTCGCCGATTTCCTGGTTCCAGCCGGCTGCGCTTGCCGCGCTCGAGACGCGATCGTCCCGCAGGCTGCGTGCACTCGCCGCATACGGCTTGCGTGCGCTCATGCCGGCACTGCCAGGTTGGAAGCGAACTCTGCTCCATCTGGCCGGCGCCGTGCTGCCCAATTCCCAGGCCGAAGCGCATCAGCTCGCGCGGCTCTTTGGCGTGCCCCACGAGCGGCTCCATGTTGTACCAAACGGCGTCGATCCCGGGTTTGGCATGGCCGATCCGCACCTGTTCACTAGCCGGTATGGCGGCCGTGACTTCGTGTTTTTCGCGGGCCGGGTCGAGCCGCGCAAGAATCTGCTGGGGCTGATTGAAGCCCTCGAGAACTCCGGGCGGCATCTGATGGTCGCGGGGGATGCGCCCGCGGGTTGTGAGGCGTACCTGAAGCGATGTCGCGATGCGGGGCGCGGGCGCGTGACCTGGCTGGGCCGGCTCGAGGCGGACGACCCGCTCCTGGCCTCGGCCTATCAGGCTGCACGTGTCTTTGCGCTACCAAGCTGGTTTGAGACGCCTGGTCTGGCCGCGCTTGAAGCCGCGCTCGCGGGCGTGGCGGTGGTGATCACGCCGTACGGCTCGACGCGCGAGTACTTCGGCGATCTTGCCGAATATGCGCGGCCCGACCACCCGCGCGAGATCGCTCAGGCGGTGGAACGATGCTGGAACCAGGGGGCTGACCCGCGTCTGCGGGCGCGGGTGAAGGACCATTACCTGTGGCCCAGGGCCGCAGAGATCACGGCGGAGATTTATGAGCGGATCGCGGCTTGATCGAAAGCCCGTGCGGCTCGGCCGATACCGCTATAGCAAGCTGCGCTGGCGGTTGCTCGTGCACGCGCTCGACGCGGTGGGCTCGGTCTGCGCTGGGGTTTTCCGGCTTGTGCGGCCGCCGCGAACAGTGGCGAACCCCCGGCGAATCCTGATCGTTCAGCTCGACCATCTGGGTGACGCGGTGCTCTCCACCCCGCTCATCGGCGAGCTGGCGGCGGCTTATCCCGACGCGGTGATTGACGTGCTGGCATCGCCCAGTAATCACGAGATCTTCGAAGCCGACCCGCGGCTGCGGCAGGTGCTGGTGGCGCAGCAGACGTGGTTTGAGCGCAAGCGCGAGCGGTTCAGCCTGCTGCGTGCGGTATGGCGGCTGGGGCTGTCGTTGCGGCCTCGAGGTTACGACCTGGGGATCGACGTCCGCGGGGACGTGCTCTCGGTGCTGGTGCTGGTGCTGGCGGGGATTCCGCGCAGACTGGGCTGGGACATGGGCGGGGGTGCGTTTCTGCTCACGGACGTGGCGTCCTGGCGCCCGGGGCGGCATGAGGTGCGCTCGCGTCTGGCGCTGGTGCGCGAGCTCGGTATCGAGACGCCGGATCAACCGCGGCTCGAGGTTCAGGTGGCTGACCGCGATCGGGCGATGGTGGCGCGCAGGCTCGCGGAATCCTGGCCCAGGCGGTCCAGCCGGCGCGCGGACCGCAGGACGCGGGCGCTCGCCAGGCGCAGGTCGCAAGCCAGCGCTCCGGTTGTGGAAGAGTCCTCGATCGACTGGATCGATCCGGAACGCCTGCATGCCGCGCGGTTCGCCAGCCAGGCCCCGCTGCTGACCGTGCATCTGGGTGCTGGCACTGCCGCCAAGCGCTGGCCGCATGGCTCCTGGCGCACGCTGATCGCACGCTTTCTTGACGACGGCTGGCGGGTCATCGTCATCGGCGGGCCGGACGACGTCGCGCTCGCCCGCGCGCTGCCGCCGCACGAACGGCTCCGCGACTGGTCCGGCAGGCTCTCCGTCGTGGAAACCACCGCCCTGCTGGAACGCGCGGATCTCTTCATCGGCGCCGATTCGGGACCCGCGCATCTGGCCGCGTCCGCCGGCACGCTCTCCGTGATCCTCTTTAGCGGCACCAATCGACCGGGGCAATGGCGGCCCTGGTCGCGGCACACGCTTGTGCTTCGCAAACGCGTGCCGTGCCAGCCGTGCCACCAGAAGACCTGCCCGCTCGCAGGCCATCCCTGCATGACCCAGCTCGATCCCGAGCGGGTCTACCGCTCAGCGCTTCGGCTCTGGGCACGCGCCCATCACGCGGAATCGCCACATAATCCTCTCTAGAAGCCCAATCCTGTCCTGGAGACACACATGCCCGAAGTTGATCCTACCGCCGAGATGCGCGCTGATTGGCGTGGCTGGCTGGCACTGGCCTGGGCTCTCGGTTGGGGCGTTGTGTATCTCGTGATGGTTGTTCCGGGGCGGATTGAGCGGCTCGTTGAGATCGTCCGCGGCCTGCACCGCTAGCGCAGGTGGCCACCCGGTCCGCGCGCGATGGTGTCGCTCCCGCGCGGCTTCTCAAGCACAAACGCGTCGATCTGCTCACCCGTCTCGGTCCATGCCTCGAACCTGAGCCGGTCCGTGGCGGGGTCGACGTCGATCACCTGGTACGTCGAGGTGCTCGTGCGCCCGACCTCGATGTAGTCACGCGCAGGCTGCTCGGGGACAAACTTGTCACCCGAGACCGCGATCACATAGATTGTCCCTCGTTCCTTCGCGGTCGCCCTGCGATCTCCGCGCATGGGATACGTGCGCAGATAGGCGTGGTCGTGCCCTTGCAGCACCAGGTCGACGCCATGGCGGTCGAGCACTGGGATCCAGGCTGAGCGCAGGCCCGGCACGTCGCGCCAGGGGTGCGACGGGTAGAGCGGGTGATGGAAGGCCACGATCTTGAAGCGCGCCGTTGAGGCCGTGAGCACCTGATCGAGCCAGTCCGCCTGCTGCTTCGCCGCGCGCGCGCTGGCCGCGGCGATCGTGCTGTCGAGAACCGCGAGCAAGACGTCGCCGCAGGTGAACGAATAAACCAGATCCTTGCCCGACCCCGCGGGACCATTGCCCGGCAGCTCAAAATACGCCTGGTAGAGTTGCGGGCCGCGGTCGAGATACTCGTGATTGCCCACGCAGGGCATGAGCGGAATACGGTCGAAGACGCCCGCCGCGCGAAGAAAAAAGTGGTCCCAGTTGGTCCGCTCGTTGCCACGGTCGACAAGATCGCCGGCGATGAGCAAGAAGTCGGCATCGGGTACGCGCGCGGACGCGGTAGCCAGCAGCTTCCCCCAGCCGGGGAAACCCGTTTGCGCATCGCCCAGATAAAGGAACCGCGTGCGCTTGCCAGGCCCGGGCGCAGTCTTGATCGGCTGCCAGGGGGACCAGCGTGTGCCATCGCCGATCGAGTAAACATAGCGCGTATCGGGCTCGAGGCCGTTCGCCTCCGCCCGGTGCCGCACAAGCACGGGGTCGTTGAGCACGCTCGGCGTGGGAAACTGCTCCGTTTGCGATCTCAGGGTGCGCACAATGTCGAGCGCCTGGCCGGGCGCAGCACTTGTAGCTTTTCTAGCAGGCAGGCGTGCGAGGCGTAACCAATCAGAGGGGGATTTCCGCGACGTGCGCCAGGTCCATACGAGCGTGCGTGCCGAGTCCTGGCCGAAGCTCACCACTACCTGGTCAGGCGCTTGCCCAGCCACAACGTGCGTCTTCCAGACGCGGGCGCGCGCGAGCACCGTCGCATGGCGGTCGGCGTGGGCAGGCTGAATCAAGATGGCCGCTTGCAGAAAATCGGGGAGCGTTCCAAAGCGATGCTCCACATCCCACGCAGCGCTCGGTTGAGCGGACGAGGCACGCACGCGGAAGCGGCTGGCCGAGCGAGAGTCGAGCGTCACCTCGGCGCCAGTCTCGCGGTGAAGCGGGCGGACGAAAACCACATAATGGCTCGCAGGCGTCTGGTCCAGCCCGTTCACACCCAGCTCGACCAGCCCCGCCGGTACCTGACGGCGAAAGACCCGCCAGCGCGTGTCTTCGTTCTCAAGCTGCACTGGAGTGGGCTCGAACCCGCGCTCTCCAAGCCAGAATGGCGGCGCCTGCTCGGCCGCGGCAAGGAAAACCTCCGCCGGCGCGGAAACCTGAAACCGCAGTCCACCACGCGCCAGCGCGGATCGCTCGGCACGCGTCAGCGCATCCAGAAGCAAATGGCCGTTGTAGGCAAGCTGGGTGAGCGCCTCGGCAGAGAGCGACTGGCTGAGGCGGAGACCGGCGTCTTCGAGAAGCTGGCTCGGCGCAGGAGTAGCGCAGGGGCGATCCCCCGCGCCTCGCAGGCTGGCGAAGGCGACGAGAAGACCCAGAATCCAGCGTCGTTGCCCCGAGACATCCATGACTCGAGAATCCCGCGAAAGATCGCCGTCCTGGCCCAGGCTCGACGAACAAGAACACCCGCGCCATCACAGGATGATGACGCGGGTGCGTGGTCGGAAACAAAACGCAATCAGTTCGCGTTGCTTGTCTGCTTGGTCAGGGCCAGGCGATTGGCCAGATTCGCGGCGTCCATCGCCCTGCGCACGTCGGAGTACTTAGCAAGAGGCGCTGAGTACGTGTTGTCAGGATAAACCCCAACAACCGCGTAAAGACCGTGAGACTCTCGCGTTTCGGCTCTCGAAAAGAGACCCGAACGGATCAGTGACGCCAGGTTCTGCTGCCAAAGCTGGGTTTCGGACAATCGCGCGGTCATGGCAACCCCCGATCAAAAAGAGAGACGAACGCGAAGGTCTTTCGAGGCTACGACAGTCCCTTTTCCGCACAGGTTCGCGAAACCCACGGCCTCCAGCGGATCCAATCCAACCGAACCTCCTCGCACCATCCGCCAGGGGAACGTTCCGCTCGGCGAATCATGCCCGATCCTCTCCTGCTCGTATAGACGAAAATAGAACCGTCTCGGTTCAGAAGACAGATTGCAATTCGTGGGGATTTCAACAGGGACGCCGAAATCGATCGCTGCACACACAAAACATGCAGGGCAAAATCGAGGCCGAGTGCAGAAAATCGCGAAAAAATTCGAGAATAGCTCATGGTCGACTCTCCCACGGCACCAGGGACCGAAACCGGCAACAGGATCCCCTGCACGCAACCATACGCCCTTCGCAGCCGTTTGTGATCGCGATCTAAAGATTTTTGAAAAAAGAGGTTAGAGACTTTTCAGCCGTCTCGATCCAGGCTCCGTCCTCGGCCCCTGACCGAGTCCCCTGGCGCGTCTCTTCACCTCAGAATCGCCGTCTCGACGCCCGTTGAGACATTCGCCTTCCATGCCTCGATGCCGCGAAATCGGTCGTTCGTCGCCCCGTTTCAGGGCAGTCCTGGTCACTCGTTCGGCAGATTTGCCAATCCCTGACCGCCATTTACTGCACGACACCTCGGCACGAAACCATCCAATGGAATCCTAGGTGGTTGCGTGCGTGGATGTCAAGTCATCGGGCATTTTTGCGATACATTTTTTTGAAAAGCAGTCCGCTCCCAGGCCATTTCCGCTGGAGGGGATCTCCTGGTTCGAGGACCTGGTGGAGGATTAGCGTGGAAAGGTTCGCGATCGAGCCAGCTCGAGGGCGCCGTGGACGACGACTTCCTCGCCGAGGGCGGCGGTGACGATGTCGAAGGTGTCGCGGAAGGGAGGGAAGGTGCGTTCAGCCACTTCGCCGCGGAGTGGAAGCAGCCAGAGATTCGGATCGGCCAGTGAGACGCCGCCGCCGATGACGATGCGTTTGGGTGCGAGCAGGGTCACGGCCTGAGCCAGGGCGAAGGCGAAGGCGGCTCTGGCGCGGGCGACGATCGCGGTCGCGATTGGGTCGCCATTTTGAGCGGCCTGAAACACGGTGACAGCGCTGATCGCTTCGGGATCGCCGCTGGCGTGGTCGATCAAGGCATTGGGCTGCGATGCGTGGGAACGGAGCTGGCGTGCGGTCTCGCGGCCTCGTTGGGCGATTGCCCAGCCTGAGGCGATGTGTTCGAGTTCGCGCACGGGGGCAGAAGGATCAAGCGGGTCGGGGACGAGCAAATGGCCGATCTCGAGTGCGCCTGCGCCCGAACCATCGTAAATGGCGCCCGCGATGATGAGAGCGCCTCCGATGCCGCTGCCGACGTTCGAGTAGAGGAGCGGTGAGCAACCCTTGCCTGCGCCCCGGATCGCCTCCGCCAGACCGGCGGAGTCAGCGTCGTTGGCCACCGCGACATGGCTGAGCCCCAGGGTCGTTCGAATCCAGTCCGCGAGCGGAAACTGGTCCCAGCCTTGTACCTGGAACGAATGATGAACGACACCGCGCGCTGAGTCCACGGGACCGCCGAAGCCCACGCCCACGGCTGCGACTTCCGCCGCCGAGACCTTGGCCTGGGCCAGCAGCCGGGGATAAGCATCGGCAATTTGAGCGAGAATCCCGGGCGCACCCCGGCTCGGCTCGACCGCGCCACGCCAGAGCGCAGCGATGGATTCGTCGTCGAATCCCAGGCCGAGCTGAAGCTTGGTGCCGCCGATCTCAATCCCGATGTACGCGCGGCCCAAGCGACTTCCTAACTCTTGACGGCCACTCCGTTTGAAACAGCGCTCCGGGCGCCAAAGCGGCGGTAGAGGTCGTCGATCATCCAGTGAAACGCAACCTGGTGGAGCGACTCGGTGATGCCCATATCGTCGATTGGGGCGTGGACGTTGTAATGGGCCAGGGTCTTCAGCTTACCGCCGCTAAAGCCGGTGAAGCCGACCGTCTTCAGGCCATGTTCATTGGCCCAGCTCACGGCCTTGAGGATGTTGGGGCTGTTGCCTGAGCCCGAGATCGCAAGCAGCACATCGCCGGGCGAGGCGTAGTTTTTGAGCTGTTCCAGGAAGATGCGGTCATAGCCTTCGTCGTTCGCCCAGGCCATGATGCCGGAGGTGTTGTCGGTAAGCGAAAGAACCTTGAGCCGCTTCTGGTTTTCGAAGTCGCGAAGCGTGCCCTTGGCGAGATCCTCGCACAGGTGAGAGGCGTTTGCGCCCGAGCCGCCGTTTCCGCAGATGAAGACGAACCGGCCGGCGTCGTAGGCTTGCTCAATCAGATCACAGACTTTTTCAAGTTGCTCGCAATCGAGTCGCTTGATTTCGTCGCAAACTCTCGCCAGATAATCGCTCGCGCCCAGGGTTGCACCCAGCATATTCACGTCCTCAACTGGTTCTGGATCGGGTTGGCCTGAGTATCAGTCCAGCTTCTTAATCAGTAGAATACGGTCGTCCAAGTGGTTGCTGATCCGATGCCCCACGGGCGAGACATTGCCGACCGGCGGGTCCAGTCGACTGGATCATACTCGACCCTGGACGCGTACGTAAAGCGAAGGCGTGTCCGGAGTCCGTGCTGCCGAGGGTGAGCTTTGTTTGAGCAGGGGGTGGTTGGGGAAATTTGGCGCGCGCTTCCTGGCCTCGCAGCATGTGCCGTTCTGGGCGTGGGATGCATGCGGATCGCGCGGGGATGGCTGGGGCAGCCGGCTGGGCTCCCCGGCTGGCTTGCGGGGGCGATCCTCTTCTGGACCGTGAGCACACTGGGGCTGGAAGCGCTTTCAGCATGCGCGGGGATCTCGCGCAGCGGAGTTTGGATCGTTGCGATCCCGATCTTTCTGCTCGGGCGTCTCGCGCCTGAGCCGCGCGCTTCGCGGGGCGAGTCTCCTCCGTCCGAGAGAGGTTGGCCGTGGCAGACGCGGATTGTCCTCGTGCTCGTGCTCGCCACCGCCGCGCCCTTGTTGTTCCAGGCGCTCATGCTTGCCGTCCGGGTGATGAGCGACGGCCCGATTTATCATCTCTACTTCGCCGCGCGGTGGATGCGCGCGGGGAGCCTGGAGCTCGTTGCCGCCCCGTTTGGAGAGAACGCCGCGACCTACTTTCCCGCGAACGGCGACCTCTGGTTCACCTGGCTCATGACAGTTTGGGGCGGTGATCGCCTGGCGCGGGCGGGCCAGGCGCCGTTTTTGCTCATCGCCGCGCTTGCCGCGTTCGGAATGGCCCGCGATCTGGGCGCGCAACGGGCTTCGAGTGTGGTCGCCGCCTGCTGGTTCATCACTTCGACGCCACTCCTGGTGTTTTCCGCCACGCCGAACGTCGACACCATCTTCATCGCCGGCCAGATGCTCTCGGCCTACTTCCTCGTGCGATTCGCCAACGATCCCGAGCGGGGGTCGGAACTGGGTCTCGCGGGGCTCGCCGCCGGGCTTGCGCTTGGAACCAAGGCCGTCGGACTGGTGTTTATCCCGCCTTTGCTTCTGTTCGGCGCAGGGATTGTTCTCCGATCGCCAGGCTCAAGGCGCGGCCAGATCCGCCGGCTTCTGATGCTTCTTTTGACGCCGCTCGTCACCGCCGGGTACTGGTTCGCCAGGAATGCGCTTTTGACGGGGAATCCCCTTTACCCGCTCGCGGTTCGACTTTTCGGCCACACATTCCTTGAGGGTTGGTATGGACCGGAGGCGATGCACGCCAGTCCGTACTACATTCCTGCTGGGAACTGGAGAGCCCTGGGCGACATCATGCTCGCCGTGCTCGATCCCCGGCTTGCGCCTGCATGGATTGCAGCGCTTGTTTTCGCGCTCGCCGGGCCGGTGCTGGGTCGCGGCGGCGAACCGCGGCGGATGCTTCTGGCCGGGCTTGCCCTGCTCGCCATCGTGAATGTGGGCTTTTACTGGGCGTTCATCCCTTACCGAACGCAGCAGCGATTCATGCTCCAGGCGCTCGGGTTTGCCGCCGCGCCCCTGGCCTTGTTCCTGGAGCGCAGCCGGGTGCTGGGAGCACTCGCCGCAGGGCTGCTGGCGCTGCATCTCTGGACACCCCAAACGTGGCCGATCGCCGCAGTTGAGTCTGCCATCCCCTGGGACCTTTCTCCACTGATTCCCAACGCCGTCGAGGCTCCCGTGCCGTTTCTTCAGAGGCTCTCGCGTACGGTCGCGCCCAGCCCTGAAAGGGCTTCCCTGGCGCCTCTTGGCAGCCTGGCGGTTTTGATCGCCGCCTCGGCCGCGGCAGTGTGGGCGGCCGGCTGGGCGATGCACGCCACACGCCCCTCGCGCCGAGCACTCGCCGCAGGGCTGGCTCTTCTAATCTGGAGCGCAGCCGGAATACTCGATGTTTACGCGACCGTCCACGATGAACGGATCCGATTCTACGCGCCCTTCCCCGATTTCTTCCGCGGTTGGCTGAACCTCGACTACTGGTCCGGACCGCGGGGCACAACCGTGGCCTATGCGGGCACCAATCTCCCATACTTCTTGCTCGGCGAAGGTTTGCGCAACCAGGTGCGATATGTGAACATCGACCGCCATCGCCACTGGCTGCTGCACGATTACCACCGCGCGGCGATTGCCCAGGGTGAGCACACGTGGCCGAATCCTCGGCCGGGCTGGGATCGGCTTCATCCTGATCTCGACGCCTGGCTCGAAAACCTCGAGGCCGAGGGCGTGACCCTGCTGGTGACCACCCGCGTCAACGTGGGCGAAGGCCCGCACAATGTCGCCGATGCCCAGGGCTTTCCGATCGAGCGGGTATGGGCAGACGCCAGGCCGGACCGCTTCGAGCTGCTCTATGGAGAGAAGGAGCATGACCCGGCGTTTCGGCTCTATCGATTCCGTGGCCGCTCCGGCGTGCGCGGTCTGGACACGCGTTCGCCGGGAACGAAGTGAGCGTTTTCCCAAAAAAAATCGTGGAAGTTCGACGGATCAACGTCTGGCGAGGCACACATATAGGTAGAGCGGCGAAGCGGGCTCGAACTCACGCGGTTGAGATCGAGTTGGATTCGCCATTTGCTGACGAGGACGACGCCATGCGACTCACGCTCCGAACGCTCCTGGCCTGGCTCGACGATACATTGCCTCCTTCCCAGGTGCGTGAGATTGGGATCCAGGTGAAGGAGACCCCGCTCGCGCGTGATCTGGCCGAGCGAATTGCCCGCGTGACTCGCCAGCGCAGGCTGACAGCGCCCAGCAGTTCCGGCCCGGAAGGCACGGATCCGAACATTGTGGCGAGCTACCTCGACAATGAGCTCGATCCCGAGGCTGTGGGGGAATATGAGAAGAAGTGTCTGACCTCGGACGTGAATCTGGCCGAGGTCTCGAGTGTGCATCAGATTCTGAGTCTGCTGGGCCAGAAGGCGAAGGTGCCGCCGGAAGCGCGGTTGCGGATGTATCAGCTTGTGAAGGGGCGCGAGGCCAAGGTTGCGGGAGCGTGGGCGGGATCGAATGACTCGGGCGAATCGGTGTCGGGCTCGCTCCTGGAATGGGCTGGAGATCAGCCGGGGACGCGGTCGGTTGTGCAGCGGCTTGCACCTCTTGCGGTCTGTCTGGCGCTCGGGGTTGTGGCCGTGTGGTCGGCGTGGTGGAGTGTGACGTCGCAGCCGTCGCCGCTCGCATTCCGGGTTGAGACGAAGGGCAAGCCGGCCGCGGTCGTGGCTGAAGCGGCGAAACCAGATCCGGGCGCTCTGGCCGGGGCTCCGGGAGCGGAAGCACGCTCTGGTTTGCCGGAGACTTCGCCCAGCCCGCAGCCGGCTCCAACCCCTGGCGCGGAGGAGCATGCTTCTGCGGTTGGAAATCCGCCGAATCCGCAGCCTTCCGCCGCCACCGATCTGGCTTCGTCCAAGATGGAAAAGAAGCCCGCACCGGCAGCCGAGGAAAAGCCCGAGACCAGGGGCGAGCCCGCGGTTGCCAGTCCCGCGCCTACGCCCCGACCGAGGCCCAGGGTTGGTGTGCTTGACCCAGCGCAGGTGCTGGTTTTGCGCTACGATAACGAGGAGCGGCAGTGGAATCGGCTGACGGCGAAGACCTCGCTCGGGCGGCTCGACCGGATCCTCTGCCTCGACCCGTTCCGCGCCGAGCTCGCGCTCGGCGGACTCAGGGTCGGGCTTGTGGGCGACACGGAGATCCGGCTCCAGAGCGCCCCGGCGGACGCCGCGCAGACGATCGAGCTCGTGCACGGCCGTCTGGTTGTCGGACTTCCCGCGGGCGTGACGCTCCAGGTTGGCACGCCTGCGCGATCGCTCGCCATCGCGGCCGCCCAGGAAAGCGTAATCGGTCTGGAACGGGCCGTGCGCAGGCTCGATGATCACTATGTTGAGCCTTCACCGCCGCTGGCGGTCTACTGTGTGGAAGGCGAAGTGACGCTCGGGCTCGGCGATGCGCGGGAGCGTCTCACGGTGACCAACGCCGCGCACATCGCGCGGGGGACGAAGATCGAGCGCGGCTCGCCCGACGCGCCCCCCGCCTGGGCCACGCTCGGCCCGCAGCCTCCGTACGTGCTCCAGCTTGCAGAGAGCTTCTACAAGATGATTGTGCCCGACCGGCCGATCATGGCCGAGATCGTCGCCGCCATCGACGACAAGCGCCCGGAGATCAAGCGGCTGGCCGTCTGGGCGGTGAAGTCGATCGGCGATTATTCGCTGCTCACGCCGCTCTTTTCACGCGAGAACGACCCCGTGACGCGCAAGGCTGCGATCGCCGCCGCGCGGGAGGTTTTGGGCCTGGGGCCCGAGGCGGCCGCTCGCATGCGCGACCAGCTCGCGGAAGAATTCGGCGAGGATCGCGGCTTGCTTGTCGCACGCATGATCGAGGGCCACCCCCGGGAGCTGGCCAGCAATCCCGAGCTGCTCACCGAGCTGGCCTCCCTGCTTGCTCCTGAGCAGGAATCGATCGGCCTCCGCGAGCTGGCCCTGGAAGATCTGATGCATCTGACGGGACGCGATAACCTTGGTTACGACCCCGACCATCCCGAGGGACGCGGCCTGGCCGCCTGGCGGGACATCGCGCGGAAAACCCAGGAGAAGGCTCAGGCCGCGACAGGCAAGGGGCGTTAGGCGAGTCCGCTTTGCCCCTGGTTCGCAGCGTGGAGAGCAGGACCGTAATTTGCTAGGATGACGGTGGGTTTGGCGCCGTCCGTGACACCCGATTGACCGCCTCCGCCTGGCCCTGGGACGGGAATCGGTCGATCGTGGTAACCGAGGAGTATGTCACCCGGATGAGGAGGATCGTACGCGGGCTGCTGGCCACGCTCGTGCTCGCCGTCGCGGCGGGTGCGGATGATCCTCGCGCGAATCCCAGGCAAGCACGCCCGGGCCCGGCCAGCGCGGATTCCGCTTCGGCCTCCGCTCCCTTGCCCTGGTATGTGATCGTGAGCCCGAAGGATCTTGCCGAGCTCTGGCGCAAGATCGCTGATCCCGATTTCGCGATCGTGAAGCCCGAGGCGTTCGCGGTGGATGCGCCCCGCGGCAACCGCGGCAAATCCGAACCACGCTCCGCCGTGGAATCGGTCGCCGTGCATGGGCGAATCGAGGGAGATGTTGCCGATCTCAAGCTCGAGCTCGCGATTGCCGTCAAGGGCGAGCTGCCGGTCTGGACCTCGATTCGGCTCGACGACTTGCGAATCTCAGCCGCACGCGAAGCCGATCGCGATCTCCCCGTGCGTATGACCCCAGACAGGCGCTGGGAGGTCCTGGTCGAAGGCGCTGGCACGCACAAGATCGAGGTCGCACTCCGCGCCGACGTGATCTCAAGTCTCGCCCGCCGGTCGATCACCCTGGCCACGCCCGAAGCTGCCTCGACTTCCCTCGAGCTCGACTTCCCCGACGAGGAAACGGATGTGCTGGTCGCGGGAAATGAAGATTACGGACTTTCCCCCGTGCCCGGCGGCAAGGGACGCAGACTTTCCGCTCGGCTCTCGCCCCGTTCCCGAATCGAAGCCTCCTGGTCGACAAAACGAGACCGCGAGCTGGGTCTGGCCCCGGTTCTTACCGCCGAGGGAGACGTGGCCATCGAGCTCGATCTCGACCAGGCGACGACTCAGGCCGCCTGGGCCATCCGCTCGGTGCGCGGAGTGGCGCGCGAGCTCGAATTCCGTCTCGATGACGCGGACGAGGTGATCGAGACCCGGCTGCTCGACGATCCCGCCGCTGAGCCGACTTTTGAGCGCACGCGTGAGGAACATGCGCTCAAGATCCGCCTGCCTGACCCGCTCCGCCCCGGTGGCGTCGCGCGGGTGATGATCAAGACGCGCAGGGCGATCAGCAAGGGGGACGGGCTCAAGCTGCGTTTTCAGGGATTTCCGCTCCGCCACGCCAAACGGCAAACCGGTGCGGTGAGCGTGGTCCACGGCGCGGAGCTGTGGGTGAGTGTAGCCGCCGCGTCAGGGCTCCGGCGCATCAATCCGCAGAAGCTGCCCGCTGAGCTTCGCGCTCGGCCGGACACGCACCTGGCGCTTGAGTTCCGCGACCAGCCGTTCCGGCTCGAGCTGGGGATCGAATCTTCGCCGCCGCTTTACCTGGCGCGATCGACCGCCTTCGTGGAGCTGCGACCGGAGCTCGCCGAAAGCGAAACCCGTATCATTCTCGAGCCGGTCCGAGGCCGGATTGAGGATCTGGAGCTCGAGGTTGCGCCTGGGCTCGAGATCACCTCGATCGGCCCCGCGGAGGCGATCGAGCTGGCGAATCCTCCCGCGAACAATCGCGACGCGCGGTCCGGCGTGCGGCCGCTGCGTATCCGCTTAAGCGCGGCGGCCCGCGAACAGAAGAACGTAACGCTGGTGGTCCGGTCGCGGCAGTCGATTCCAGGCTCAGGTCCGGTCTTGCTGGGTCTCGTGACGACGGCGGCTGCGCGTGGGGCAGCGCGGCTCGCAATTCACCCAGCGCGGTCGCTGCTCGTGGAAGTCGAGGGTGATCCCGCCGCGACTCCTCGATTGAGCGAACCAGAATTTGGCGACGACGCAAGGCCCCGCGACTGGATGAAGCCGCTCGCGGTCGAGGAAGGGCTGGGCGCGCCTGTGTTGCTGGGATTGTCGGCGGGGGCGAGCACGGTGTCGCTGAAGCTCACACGCCGGCCCCGCGAGCTCATCCAGGACGCCAGACTCAACGTACGTGCAACGCGGCAGGGTCTTGACTTGCTCCAGCAGACACGGCTGCGGATCCGGCATGGCATCGTGCGCGCGATCGAGATCACCGTCCCCGCTGAGATCGGCGATCGCTGGGAGATTCTGGAACAGGAAGTCGAGCGCAAGGAAGATCTGGGCAAGACGAGCGACGGGGGCGCCCGCTGGCGGCTCACATTCGCCCAGCCTGCCACCGAGTCGTTGCGGCTCGCGTTTCGGGCCAAGCTGCCGTTCGAGCCGCCGCTTGACGCCAGCCCGCGCTCGGCACACGCGCCCCGCATCGCCACAATCGACGGCGCGAGCGGCCCCACCCACGTCATGCTCGAGCTCGATCCCGACCTTCATCTCGACTCCGCCGATTCCGCCTGGACACGCGTGGACCCCGCGCCTGAACAGGAAGGTTCGGGCGCACCAATCGAATTCGCCGAGGCAACCACCGCGGCCGTCTCGCACCCCTTCAACTTCTCGATCCGCGCCGAGATCCCCGCACCCTTGCCTGACGTGGTTGTCTCCCGGCAGCTCATTCGTACCTCGATCTGGGCCGATTCAACATCGCACCGCGCATGGCTCCAGCTTGAATCCCGCTTGCCCGAGATCACCCTCGAGCTGCCCGAGGACGCCCGCTTGCTCGAGGCCAGGATCAACGGCCGGCCGGCGGAGGCAGTCGAGCAGGGGGACGCAATCAGCCAGTTCCGGTTGCGGCTCGCAAGCAACCAGCGTGCTGTGCCCGTGCTCGTCGAGCTGGGCTACGATTCCGCCGCGCCCCGGTCAAGCTGGACCGCCCCAAGGCTCGCGCGCGGCAGCGTCGTTTTGCAGAGTATCTGGGAAGTGCGCATCCCCGCCAATCGCGAGCTGGTCGGAACTCCCCCAGGTTGGACCGATCTGAATCACTGGGTCTTCGAGCGCGTGGCCTGGCGGCGGCAGCCCCTGCGAAGCGCAGCCGCGCTGCTCGACTGGGTCGTCGGCTCGTCCTCGCGCGTTGTGGTCGACGATGCCTCCGCGGACGATGGCGATGATACTCGCAGGCTTGTCTTCAGCCGCGCGCTTGAGCCCGTTCCGTTCTCGCCCCGCATCTGGTCCCGGGCGGCCCTCGTTGCCCTGTGCTCGGGGCTTGTACTCGCGGCGGGGTTCGCAGCCATCTTCGCGCGGATCCGCTTTCACATGCTTGCGCTTGCGGCTCTTGGCTTCGCGGCCGCGAGCGCTGCCCTGTTCGCACCCAGCGAGGTCGTGCTGCTCCTGCAATCGTCGTTTCTGGGCTTCGTGCTCAGCCTGCTCGGGCTCTTGATCGAGCGCAGGCTGGCCCGGGCGCGGGCGATCGTGCCCTCGGAGCCGAGCGGGCGAACAATCCGGCCGACCGCGGATTCGTCGCTCGATCGCGCCTCGGCCGTGGGCTCGGAAGGCTCGACCGAAATTCGGGTCCGCACCTCGACCACCATCGACTACGCCAGGGCGGAGTCGCGCTCGGGAGAATGACCCTTGCCGAACGAGCCCTTCCGATCTCACGTTGCATCGCCCCACGCCGCACGCGCAGCGTTGTGCGCGGCCGCGGCTTTGATGCTGGTCCTGAGCGGCGGGGCTGGGCCTCAGATCGTGCGGATCAAGGCCCCGGCCGACCGGGTTGCGGAATGGTTTCGGGGCGAGGAACTGCGGGTTATGCCAGCCGCGGAATTCGAGGCGCGGGCCGCCCGGATCGGCCTCGCCGCGGGCAACCCGCGCGTCCAACCCTTGCTCATCAAGGCACGGCACCGCGCGCGCTGGGATGGCTCGGTGCTTGCCGGCTCGAGCGAGCTTGTCCTCGCTCCTGGAACCGATGGCGGCGATCTCTTACTCGAACCCTGGTCGCCGGCGATTCTGCCAGGCTCCGCGGCGAAGGAGCTTCTCTTCGCAACCGATCAGGGCAGGCTCGGCCTGCGGCTGCCAAACGGGGCCAGGCGCTCGATTGTGATCGATTGGGAGCTTCGCCCCCGCTCGCTCCCGGGCGCCCAGGTGCTCCCGCTCGCGCTGCCGGCCTGCCTGAATTCAGAGCTCGAGCTGGAGCTCCCCGCCGCCTGGACGCCCAGGTGCGCCCTGGGTACGCTCACACGCCAGGCCCAGGCGCCCGCGGCCGCCGCCCAGCGCTGGAAAATCACGGGCGACTCGGATGGTATTGACTTTCGCGCGTATGTTGATGCATCAGGTCTGCCGCTCGCACCTGAACGCGCCTGGGTGACTTCGGCAAGCACTCTCGATTTCAAGGCCCGCGGCACGGCGGCCGGCGATCTGGCCGACTGGACCACGGCATGCCGCGTTGAATTCGACCCGCGGAATTCCGAGCCGCTGGAGCTGAGCGTCGATCCCGCGCTCGAGCTCGAGTCAGTGACCGGATCAGCCCTGCGCTCTTACCGGGTTGAGCGAGACGGCGCGGGTACCAGGGTGACGGTTGCGCTGGGCAACACCAGCCCGGCGGAGCTTGTCATACGCGCGCACGCCCGCATGCCGGCGTCCGGTGCGTGGCCGATCCCCGTCGTTCTGCCCAAATCCGCCGTCTGGCTCGGCGGAACTGCCAGCGTGCTCCTGGGTGAGTCGAGCCCAGCCTTCGAGACCCGCGCCACGCACGGCCGGCGCGTGGGCGATCGAACGGCCGGCACCGACAAGGTCACCTTCGAATGCGACTCTCTCGAATCGCCAGCAGATCTTATCTTCACAGACTCGCATGTCGATGCATCCTGCCTGGTGCGTGGCCTGGCCCGGCTCGATCAAGCGCCGCCGCGGCTCGAGTGCCGGCTTGATTATTCTGTTCGCCGGGGCATGCTGGCTGAGGCGAGCGTGGAGCTCTCGCGCGGCTGGATTCCCGAGCAAGCCGCGATCGAAGGCGTGGATGAACCCGTGGTCTGGCATCTCGGGCCTGGAACCGGCGGCCGAACGGTGTTCACGGCCGAAATCCCCGCGACCGCGCTTGCAAAATCGCGGCTTGGGCTTCTGATCAAGGCGCGATCGGTCGAGCGCAGCGGCGGGGGTCCCATCGAGATGCCGCGTGTGCGGGCGCTCGGAGTTCGCCCAGCGGACGAGTCCTGGGCTGCCTGGGTCGACCCGGAGACGATCGTCGAGCCCACGCTTGCGCGCGGGGTCGCCTGGCTGGATCCGGGCTCAAATTCCGTTGGTGAGGCTGCGCTTTCACACGCCCGCCCCGCGCTTGAATGGCGTTATTTGACGCCTGACGCCATGCTTCGCGTCGAGCGCGGGCGCATCGACCGCGCACCCTGGGTGCAGATTCATTCAACCGCGAGGATGGACCCCGCCGCACGCAGATTGGTTCTCGAGGGCAAGGTCCGTGTTGTGGCGGGATCGAGCTCCGTGGTGGAACTGCCAGTCTGGATCGACCGTGCGGGATCAGGCTTCGAGGCCTGGCGATTCGAGGACGAGTCCGAGCCGGGAGCGATCAGCGCACGCCCGCTGGCGGTCCCAGCCGCGCAGCAGCTTGGCTTTCCGGCTGGCGGCTCTGCGCTTGTGCTCACGCTCGCGGTTCCTGCCCGGACTGAACGGAGCGTCTCCTTCCGCGCGCGCTATGCCTGGGAAGGTGTCGGCTCGATTCCCTTGCTGTGCGTGCCTGCAGCCTTTCTGGCTCGCGGCGAAATCCGGATCGAGTCTCCGCTTGGCACACGCACACGGGTCGAGGCGACGGGCCTCACCCGGCTCGACCCAGGCCTATTTGAGACCGCTCCCGCCGACAACCCCATCGACACCGCACTCGAGCTTGAAACCGAGGCCGTTGATACCTCCACCCCTGGGCGTATTACCCACGCCTATTCTTATGGCCGTCCAGGCGGCCGGCTCGAGGTCGCCGCCGAGCGGCTCACCCCGCTTGAAGGCGCAGGCATCGTGCGCCAGGCACTTCTGTTCACGATCGTGGACGCGGACGGGCGATCGATTCATCGGCTCCGCCTGGTTGCCAGTCTCCGCTCAAGCCGCGCGCTCGTGCTCAAACCGCCCCCCATGGTCCGGCTGATTCAGGTCCGCCGCGATGGCGCCATTGTTCCCTTGCTACGCGAGGGTTCGGGCTTTCGTGTACCGCTCGATGAAGCAACGGCCCTCCGCTCCACTGCGCTCGTGATCGACTACGAGAGCGAGCCGCAGGCCGCAAGTCCGGGCGCACGACTCGAACCGATTCTGCCGGGCCTTGATCTGCCGTGCGCGTCGTTCGTGTGGGATGTTGCCACGGCTCCCTCGCGCGGTCTGCTCGCGTGGGGCTCGGGATGGGTGCCGGCGGGTGCGGAGCCGGAAGATCGGCTGTCCACGCACGCGCCGCCGCAGGCTGCGGAATGGCCCTGGATCACGCGATTTGCCCGCTGGTTCAAGGGCGAACAAAGGACCGAGCTGCCTGAGCTTCCACCTGGTTCGGAGTCGATCGAGTCCACCGCCTCGGGCTGGCTGACCCGGCTTGATGCAGGGGTCACGCCGATCCTTGTGGATCGGCTGGGCCTGGACACGGCGGGAATCGGACCGCGGACCAGGCTGGCGTCTGCCACGGTCAAGCCGGGCGCATCCGTGACACGGGCGGTACTGAGCCGTAACGGGCTCGCGGCCGTTGCGATCGCAGGCACCATCGTCGTGACGAGCGAGGACGACGCGCGCGAGCTCGCCACGGCGGACTGGGTCAATCGATCGGTGAACCAGACGCTCATTCGCGGCTCGGATACGGCGGACCGGTTCCAGACAGTCGCCCGCTGGCGCGCGGAGCCGACGTCACGCTCAGGCACGGCCGCCAGCGACGAGCCCACGGACCGCCTCAGGCGGCCCCCTGGATGGACCTCCTCGCGGCTTGTCCGCGCGGGCTGGCCCGACCATGACTGCGCGATCGAGCTCGATTCGCAACCGAGCAGGGACCTGGCTTACTGGCTGGTGCTTGCGAGTGCATGGATCAGCGCCGCGGCTCTGCTCAAGAAGATCCCTCAAGCGCGAGCCGGCGTGATCGTCGCGGCGGCGGCGATGCTGCTTCTCGCGTGGTTTGCTCCCGCTCAATTCGCGAACCTGGCCATTGCGAGCTTCGGCGGTGTGTGCGCTGCGCTCGGGGACCAGGTGGCCCGGGCGCTGGCAAATCTTGGACGTCCATCGAGCCGCGTTCCCAGAAGAACGGAGAGCTCGCTCACCCGCAGGCTCTTTGGTGCGGCGTTCCGGATCGCGATTGTGACCGTTATTGCAAGCTCCTCGACCCGCGCGGCAGTCTGGCCGGAGCAGCCGAAGGAGCAAAACGCGATCCTGGCGATCTTTCCCTACGAAGGCGAATTTGATCCCGGCCGGCGGCTCGACCGCGTGGTGCTCCGGCTCGTGGATTACAACCGGTTGATTGCGGCAAGTGATCCTGAGCGGTCCTCCGCAACGCTTGAACCCGTTGCACGCTCGGCCGTTCATCGTCTGCGGCGGATTGGAGCAGGGGCGTGTCTTGTCGAAACCGAGCTTGAGATCGACGTCCCGGGCGTGTTGCCCTCGGCCTGGGTTTTTCCTGCTGCGCAAGCGCGTGAGCTCCAGGCGCAGGTTGACGGCTCCCCCGCTCTGATCTCGATCCAGCCTGGCGGGCGTATGGCCTCGGTCTCGCTGCCGCCCGGCCGAGGCAGGCGGCTCGTGCTGAGCAGGCAGGGGCTCTTGCAATCCGATCGCGACGGCCAGGAGCTCAACCTGCCGGTGGGGGCGGTGGCGACGGCACGCATCGTGCTGGAAACCGATCCGGCCGAGGCGGCGGGGATTGAAATCGCGTCCCGAGGAAATCTGGCTCGCGAGGGCGAGTCGCGGATCAGCGGCTGGCTTGGCCCCATGGATCGTATCCACGTGCGCTGGTCGCGTCCCGCAGCGCCTTCGCCGTCCTCGCCGCGGATCGCCGGCGAAGGGCTCTTGCTCTGGGAGACCGCGCCGGCCGGCGACTGGCTTCGCGCACGCTTCACCATCCGCGAAGGCGCAGGCATCTCCGTTGTCCGCTTCGGCCGCGAGCCTGGGCTTGTGGCGCGCAGCGTGCGCGTGCCTGGTGCACATGACCTGTTCCTCACGGAAGACGCCCCGCGAGGTGAGTGGATCCTGCATGTTGATCCTCCGCTGCGCGCCGGCGCAGCCATTGAGATCGATTGCCACCGTGCGGACGCCGCACGCAAACCGGCTCGCCGCTTGCCGCGGCTTGAGCCAGTCGCCTGGGATAGCTATTCCGGACTCCTGGGTGCACGCAGACCTGGCGACTGGGTCGGACGGCTCGAGGCCCAGCCCGGCCTCGAAATCGTGCCAGACCTGACCTTCGTCGCAGCCTGGGATCGGCTGCCCGACACTCCGCTGACATTCTGCGGCGCGGGGCGGTTTTCCAAGGGGGCAACCATCGCGCTGGCGACCTCCCCCGCACGTAGCCGGTTGAAGATCAAGCCCACGCTCGCCGTTTCGATCGAGCCGGGCCGGCTCTCGCTTCTTCTCGAGGCCAGCCTGGGTGAGATCTCGGGCCGGCCCACTCGCATCGTTGGCCGCCTGCCAGACGGGATGTCGGTCACTGAGGTCTCTGGCGGCAGCGTGGGAGACTGGGCGGTCGATGACCAGAAGCGGCTCGCCGTCGAGCTTGGTCCCGCTCCCGTCTCCGGTGAGCGCAACCTGGTCGTCAAGGGCTGGATTCCCATTGTCGAGAATCCGCTCGCCGTGGGATCGCGCAGACGGACCTGCCCGGTTCCCTGGATCAACTGGGAAGAACCCCAGGAAGGCGCGTTCCTTACACTTGCGTCCGCCACGCGAACCGAGACTCGCAATGGGCCGGGACTGCTCCTGATCTCGTCGGAATCGAATGTCTCGGCCGGGACGCCTGGCCAGACGCACCGCATGACATTCCGCGTTGAGGACTCCGCGCGCCTGGGTGAGCTGGAATGGGACTCGCTGCCGCCCCGCACGAATGTAAGCATTGAGAGCCAGCTTGCCATTGATCTGGAATCCGCTGAGTGGACCGCTGTCCTTCGCTACGACGTGGTTGGAGGAGCCCTCGGTGCGATTCATCTTCGGCTGCCGGCGGTCTGGGCTGCGCGAGCGACGATGCACGACGCGGGCGAGTTCCAGATCACCAGGGAAACGCGGGGCGTATCCGCCTTCTGGACAATCACGCCGCAGCGCCCAATTTGGGGCTCTCGGCGCTTTGTGCTGCGCTCGAGCATTCCACTTCCCGCCGAGCGTGAAATCGTTCATCCCGAAATCGCTCCGTTGGGTCTTGGCAATCTTGACGAACGTGTGAGCATCCTGAACGCGACCAGTCGCGCACTTACGACCGATAGCTCGGTGGGTCTCAGGGCGATCGCACGCAATGAGGGATTCTCCTCGCCGGAGTTTCAGCGCCTGGGGAATCGAGTGGGAGTCTTTCGCGTTGTGAATGAGCCCTGGGTTTTGCGGGTACAGTCGCCGCGGGAGAAAACCGCTCCCCGCGAGGGGCTCGAGGAGTCGGCGACGGCGAGGCAGGCGGATTTGGCTGTCGTCGTCGCCGCGGACCGGTCGCAGCTTGGGCGCGTGTTTTACGACGTCTCCCCGGATGCCCGTGCGTTCGCGTTTCTGCTTCCGGAATCCGCCACACTCCTGTGGGCGAGCGTCGACGGCGCGCCCGCCACGCCTCTGCGGTCAGCGCGTGAGCTCTGGTCGGTGCCGGTCAACCCCGCCCGGGCGTCGCGAGTGGGCCTGCTCTGGTCCGCCCCTCCGCCGCAGGGAAGCTCACGCGGCAAGCGCGTGACGGTGCGATTCCCAGAAGCCAGTGGCGCATCCACGCCCGCCGTCATCGCCATTCACGCCCCCAGATCTCTCGCCGCGGCTCCCGTTGCAGGCAGCCTTGAAGCCGTCTCCGCCGCGCGCTACGATCTCGCCCGTGCCGATGCTCAAGCTCTCGCCACCCGCGATTTTCTTCCCAGAATCGACCGTTCCAGCAGTCGCGACCACGAACGCCTGACCTCCTACCTCGTCAACCACGAGCTCATTCTGCGAGACGCGGACCGGAGCGCTCTGCGGGATCGGCTGGTTGCAGGCTCGGCCCGGGCGCAAAGTGCACTCAAGGACGCTGAGATGGTTGCGCTTGCACGTGTGGAATGGGCAGAGCTCACGCGCGGCCTGGGGCTCGAGGCCGACCTCGCCGCCGCACGCACTTATCTGGGCCTGGAGAACCCGCAATCCCAGGCGCAGCCGCGTACAGGAGCGAGCGAATCGAGCCCCGCCGAGCGGATCCCCGAGCTTGGAAACGCCCTCTACCTGGTCGGGTCGATCCCCGGCCTGCCGCAATCGACGGCGGTATCCCCGGTGATCGAGCTTGTGGCCGCCAGTCCAAACGATGCCAAAGATCTGTTTATGCTCACATGTATAATCACATTGCTCATTGCCGTGGTTGTGCTGGGGACGCCCACCAGGCGCAGGAGCCGCCTGCGTGCAGGGCTTGCCGCTGCGCTTTTGCTCGTCGGCTGGGCGGGCGGCCCGCTGGTTCTCACCGCTGCCTGCGTCTGGACGTTTATCGCCATCGCCCGGGGTGCGTAGCTGGCATGGCAGCGCCCGAAGGTGTCACGAAGCATCAGGCAGGGACATGAAAACGCCCGGACCACCGGAGCCCGGGCGTTCGGGAGAGATTGGCAAGGATGCGCCTGGCGGCTGGCCTAGCCGACAAGCTCCTTGATCGGTGCGCCTCCGTCAACCAGCTTCATCGGCCGGCCGCGGGGCGTGGTGTACTGCGTGGCCACGTTGATGCCCATGCCCTTGCTCAGGGTGGCGATCAGGTCCATCACACCAACCGGACGGTCGACAACGTCAACGCCGTCCTTATCGGTGGCGCCCACGATCTGGCCCCCCTTGATGCCGCCGCCGCCCATCACGACCGACCAGCTCCGCGGCCAGTGATCGCGGCCGGCGTTCTGGTTGATCCGCGGGGTGCGCCCGAACTCGCCCATCCACACGATCGACGTCGTCTCCAGCAGGCCGCGGCTCGCCAGGTCCGCCACGAGCGACGACATGCCCTTGTCGAGCTCGGGCAACAGCCGCCGCGACAACGCGTCGAAGTTGTTCGTGTGCGTGTCCCAACCGTCGAGCGAAACCTCGACGTAGGTCACGCCCTGCTCAACCAGCCGCCGGGCCATGAGGCAGCCCGACCCGAACGAGCCGCGGCCGTAGGCGTCGCGCACCGTGTCGGGCTCGCCCTTCAGATTGAAGGCGTCCTGGTACTTCGAGTTCATCATCCGCAGCGTCTTGGCGTAGATCGCCTTGTGATCCGACGCCGATTGCACCTTGCGCTGGGCGATGAACTGATCCTCAACCGTGGTGAGCATCTTCAGCCGCCGCTGCATCCGCTGCCAGTTGACGTCGCCAGGGGGCTGGAGATTCGCGATCGGTGCGTTCGGGTTCTGAACCACGAACGGCGCGTACGACATCCCCAGGAACCCCGCGCCCACGCCGGGTGAGTTGATCGAAATGCAGTGCGGCAGGTCGAAGTTCTCGAGCTTCTCGCCCAGCTCAAGCGCGCAGACCGAGCCGAAGCCCGCGTGCACGACCGTGGGATTGGGCGGATAGCCGGTGTGCATGACATACCGGCCGCGATCGTGGTTGCCCTCCTTCGAATCGAGCGAGCGGATGATGCTCAGGTGATTCATCTGCTTGGCGGTCAGCGGCATGTGCTCGCTGATCTTTACCCCAGAGGCCGAGGTGTCGATCGGCTTGAACGGTCCGCCGTTCTTTTCGCTATCCGGCTTCAGATCCCAGATGTCCAGATGGCTTGGCCCGCCTCCCATCCAGAGCACGATGCAGCTTCGGTTCGTCTTCTTGAGCGCCGCGGCGTTGGCCTCAAGCGACGAAAAGAACTGAATCGCCGGAATCCCCAGCGTGGTGGCGGCCAGGTGCCCCAGCCAGTGCCGCCGCGTCATCCCGCTTGCAAGCGCGTTTTCCCACATGACCACGATCTCCTTGAAGACGCTCCAGATCGCCCCGGCACAGGACCGGGCCAGGTCTGACGCGGTGTTGGTTCAGTGCACCAGGATGAATTCGTTCGAGTTCAGCAACGCCCAGAAAAGGTCCTGCAACACTTGCAGGGAATCCGGATTGGTCTCCAGGAAGTGATGCGCGAACTGCCGTTCCCTCGCGGTTGGATAACGCGAAAGCGACGCCAGATAAATCGAGTCGACCATGTAGTTCACCGGCGCGCGTGACCGCCTTGCGCTTGCCAGTACATCTGCCAGAAAGCTGCCCGGTTTCCCGGAGAGCGCGGTTTTCATCAGTTCGCCGTTCATCATCATGAGGGCCTGGGGAATCGTGCCCTGGAAGTTTGTGGTTTCCTCCCCCTCATCGTTGGCGAACGCGAACAGAAACTGTCGCAGCCAATCGTCGCGCCGCCGCTGATCCTGCTCACGCACCCCCGAACGGTGCGAGGTGGTCGCCGTGATCAACGAATCGAAAAGCTGTTCCGGCGACATCGGCTTGAGCTGCATCACGTTGAACAGGCCCTCGTCCTTCTCGTTGGCCTTGGTGCGCAGGTCGCTTAACTGGTACGTCTTGCTCGAGGTGATCCAGCGGCAGAGCGCCTTGACGTCGAAGTTGCTCTTCTGGAAGTCCTCGGCGAGCCGATCGAGCAGCTCGGGATGCGAAGGGGGGTTGTGCGGGCCGAAGTCGTCAACCGGGTTCACAAACCCCCGGCCCAGGAAATGGCCCCACATCCGATTCACGAACGCCTTCGCCATCGAGTCGTTCTTGGGATCGGCGATCAGCTTCGCCAGTTCGGTCCGGCGCACGACGTCGGTCCCCTGGCTGATCTTGCGGCCGTCCAGAAACTTCGGGAACGCCACGCCCATGAGGCCGTTTCTACGCTCGAAGCGGGAGAATTCCTCGGTGGGCTCGTCGTGCAGCTCGGTGTGGTCATACGCTTCAAGACCCGTCGCGTTCGCCTTGGTCACGTCCTCGGTCTTGAGCCCCTTGAAAAACGCGTTAATACCCCAGAAATCGTCTTGCTTCCACTCGTTCGTGGGATGGTTGTGGCACTGAGTGCACTGGATCTGCTGCCCCAGGAACAGCCGCGTCGTTCGCGACGTCAGCGGCACTGCGTCGCCGTCCATGTGGGCCAGGATGTAATTGACCGCGCCGTTTTCCTTGTTCGAACCGCTCGCCCCCACAAGATCCTGTACGACCTCGTTCCAGGGCCGGTTCGCATTGAACTGCTTGCGCAGCCAACCCGTGAGCGCAGTCCGGTCGACCATCCGGTCCTGGCGGCCCCGGCCGATCAGAAGAATGGTCCACTGCGTGGCGAAATCCTTGGAGAAATCAGGATGGTTGAGCAGGTAGTCCACCAGCTTCGGCCGCTTGTCAGGCGCCTTGGTCGCGAGAAACCCACGCGCCTCTTCAACCGTCGGGATTCGACCAAGCAGGTCGAGATACGCCCGGCGGAGGAACTCGTCGTCGCTGCAAATCCTGGCCGGAACAACCTTGGCCTTCTTCCAGCCCGCCTCGATCATCTCATCAATGTAAGGGAGTGACGTCGGTGTACGAACCGAATCCTGGGCGCTCCTGGTGTCGTCGCCCGCCCGAGCCGGCAACACCAGCACCAGGCACGGCAACAACGCCAGCCCAATCGCAAACCCCAGAACTCGCCCGCCACGTACGCCCCCTGACCAGCAAGCCCATCGTTGCGTCATGGACTTCTCCCTGATTTTCAAACAAACCGCGGGTGCTTCTTGAACCCAAATGTCAGGCAATCAAAAACTTGACGCTAACCAAAACACCAAGCCGGCTTTCGTGGGTGAATGCATCTTGGAATGCGGAATATCACCCAAAGTACGAACGGAACGTCTCCGCGTGACGGGCCTTCGTCCCAAAAAAATCAAGATCATTTCAACCAGGGCGCGAGCGTGCAACCATGGCTGGCTCAAAAAGTTTGGTGCGCGACGTCGCGACCTGCGATCAAGGACGGCTGAACCGGTTGCGGAGTTTCACGAGGGTACATCTTCAATTGTGTGCTCGAGGCGCATGGGAAGGCAAGTGCGTATGCCGGTCTGTGGCTGGATTTCGGTTTGGGTCGGGGGAATCGACCTGGTATCGGGGGGTGGCAGGTCGAATCAAATCAACATCCGCGTTCTGGTAGTGGATCTGGTTTAGCTTGCGGTAGAGGGCCGAGGTGCGCCTGAGCTCCTGGTCGGTGCCGATGCCTTCGATGCGTCCGTCGCGCATGAGGACGATGCGATCAACGGACTGGATGGTCGCGAGGTTGTGGGAGATAAGGAACGTGGTTCGGCCGCGAGCGAACTCGGCGATGGCCTTGCGGATCAAGGCTTCGTCCTGGATATCGACTGCGCTTGTGGCCTCGTCGAGGATCAGGATGGCGGGGTCGCAGAGCATGGCCCGGGCGAGCGCGATCCGTTGCCGCTGGCCGCCGGAGAGCCCCAGCCCGCGCTCGCCGATCACAGTGTCGTAACCCTGGGGCAGGGCGGAGATGAACCCGTGGGCGAAGGATCGCTCGGCCGCTTCGATGACCGCCTTGCGGCTCGCGCCCGGGTTGCCGTAGGCGATGTTCGCCGCGATGGTGTCCTGGAACAGGATCGTTTCCTGGAGCACGATTCCAATCTGGCGCCTGAGGGTGCGGATTTGCAGCTCGCGGATGTCCTGACCGTCGATCCTGATCGCGCCTGAGTTCACGTCCCAGAATCGCGGCAGCAGGTTCATGAGCGTCGTCTTGCCGCAGCCGTTGGGGCCCACAAGTGCGATCGTCTCACCATGGTCGACCGTCAGGCTGATGCCCTTGAGCACGGGTTCGGCGGGGTTGTAGCCAAAGACCACGTCGTCGAGCTCGATCCGGTCGCGATGCCGGGGCGCGGGCTGGGCGGTCGCGCGGTCGTGGATGATCGGCCGTCGATCCATCAGCCCGCAGATCCGGTCCGCCGCCGCACTCGCACGCTGAATCTTCGAATGCACGTTCGCCAGCTTGCGGATCGGGTCCGACACAGCGCCCAGCATGGCGTAAAGCGTGAGCAGGTCCTGGATGACCATCGGGCTCGAGGCAAGCTGGAGCTGCGCAAAGCCCAGGTTCAGGTAGATCGTGCGGTTGAGCACCAGGTACGACCCGGCCAGAAGCGCAATCGCCACCGTCGTCAGCGACAGCAGCTCCAGCACGGGGTCGGAGGTCGCGTCGATCATCGCGACCTTGACGCTCTTCTTGTAGAGGTTCTTGGTCTCGCGGAAGAACCGCCGGCGCTCAACCCGTTCCATGGCGAACGACTTGACGACCTTCATGCCCTGGAACGTTTCCTGGAGGATCTTGTAGATCGACGACATGCTCTCGAGCGAGCGCCTGACCGCACGCTTCATGACCTTGCCCACGCGATAGGTCGCGGTGGCCGAGATCGGCACCAGCACGAGCGTCAGGCACGTCAACCGCCAGTTAAACCAGAGTGCGCCACAGAGGCACACCGTCACCCGCATGGGCTCGCGGACCAGCTTGCTCATGAGCGTGCTCAGGCCCTGGCCGAACGATTCCATGTCGTTCGTGAAGCGGGCGAGCAGCTCCGACGAGCCCTGGCTCGAAAAGCTGGCGAGATCCAGGTTGATCGTGCGGCGGAAAAAGCGGTTGCGGATATCGAACAGGGTGAGCTGCATCACGTCGGCGACCAGCGTCTCCTGAAAGAAGACAAAGCACCCCTTGATCGCCACGCCGACCATCACCAGGCCGAGCAGAAGCACCAGCGTGGTGAACGGGTCGCCGGGGAGATACCGGTCGATGTACGGCTTGGCAAGCTGGTACCGCCACTTCCACTTGAGTTCGTGTTTGATGTCGCCGTCAAGGTCGAGCGGCCTGCGTTCAAGGCTGGGAATTTCCCCCTGCTTGAGCAGCGCTCCGCAGTCAGAAAGCTCCTTGACACGCGCGAGCGCGAGCCTGTGCTCGCCGCGGAGGCGTTCCAGGCCCTCGAGCTCCGTTTCGCTGGGGGCGGTGCGGGCGTCGTGGAGCGCGGAGAATCCAATGCGCGCTTCCCAGCCGCGGAGGCCTTTCTCGAGTTCTTCAAGCTGGCCGTGCACGGTCTGATAGCGGGCTTCGAGCGCCTTGCGATCGGCGTCGGCTCCGCGCCCTGCGCTGATCACGGCCTGGGCCTCAGCCTTGCGGGCCTCGAGGATGCGGATCGATTCGTCGGATTTTTCGATCCGCTGGTTGATCCAGGCCCGGGGATTCTGGCTGTCGAAGAGGATATGCAGAAGCGGATAAACCGCGCCCAGCTCGGTAAAGAAGAGGAGCGCGACCATGGCCGCGCAGCCGACCGAGAGGGCGAACCGTGTTTTGTAGGGCCAGGCGAACCGGACCAGGCGCACGAAATTCTTCATGATCGAGAGCCGTCGCCTCGAGGGGCCCGAGCCGCGTCCATGCAGCGCCCCCTGGCCGATGCCGGCCGGGAGCGCTCGGGCGGGAGTTCTTTACCACGACCTTTCAAATGGGGCAATCCGAGTTTGCTGCCGCGCACGTTCGACCCCGAACTGAGTGATCCTTACCGGCCTTGCCAGGCTTGCCTGGGCCTTTGGTGGGTTCGCTCGGTTCGCCGGCGAAGCCCCGTCGCGCTGTTCCGCCTGTAACGAGTTTTCCGCCTGTAACGAGTTTTCCGCCCCTGACGCCGCTCTGGTGTGATGGGTTCACTCGCTGGCGGTCGGCCTGGTTTTCGCGCGGGGCGTTGGCTGCGGTCGGTCGGGCCGAGTTGCCTCCGGTCGGGGAATCAATGGCCTTGGTGTGAACGGGCCCAATGGCTTCACTCCGGAGGTCCAACCGGTCGCGATCGACGGCTTCACCGTGCAGGTCCGACAGGGCGCGATTGGCGTTGCTCAGACGCGACGTAACATTTTGCGATGTAGTCTCCTGCGTCAAATCCGACGGACCATTGGGTTCGGTTCGAACAGGCGCGTTGGGTTCGCTGCGCACGGCTTCACCGTGCATGTCCGACAGGGCGCGATTGGCGTTGCTCAGACGCGACGTAACATTTTGCAATGTAGTCTCCTGCGTCAAATCCAACGGACCATTGGGTTCGGTTCGAACAGGCGCGTTGGGTTCGCTGTGCACGGCTTCACCCCCCCGGATGTTTAACAATGCTTTGGGAACGAAACAGATGCATGAGTGCAGGTGTGCATTTTTAAGTGTGCGCATGGGCGCGGCCTGTCATGTGCTCGCGGCCGAGGGTTGTGCGGCAGTTGGAGTCGATGTGACAGGGCGAGGGTGGATGGCGGACTCAGATTCGCTGGCGTGAATCTCGGGTGTCGATCGCGAGCAGGCGCTGGGTGCTTTTTCGGGATCTACTCAACATCAATCTAATGCACAACGGCAAGATCCGAAAAAATATGTGCCCGTATTCTTACCTGGCTGGATCGGCTGGCGCCGAGAGTGAGGATTGTAGTGAGGTTCGAACTCCAGGCGGACTGGTCTCGACAGTTCGCCGCGGCCACGAGGAGACAATGGATGCGACAACGACTGTCCTTGTGTGCATCTGATCACAAGCCCTGAACGGTCGTGAAGGGCGAACTGGCGGAGTTTTATCTCCGGTTTTGCTGATTTGGGGCCTTGGCGCGGCTCGACTCCCCAAGCTGCGCGGAGGAATCACGATCGAGAGCAAGGACTCCGGCGGTCTGGAAATCATGTTATGTGGCACCGACGGCACGCTGCGATGGAAACGGGTCTCGAAATCTCGCCTTGGGGAACTGCAGGAACAGTCTGTAAGAATCCCCGAATCCGCTGGGGTAATAAGGCGTGTCCGCCACCAGTGCCAGAAGAGGTGTAAGAGTCCGGGTCAAGTGCTCATCGGTGACAATCCTTGCCATTGCCGAGTTGGTGTTTGTGGGGCGCAACGCTCTCGATTACTGGGACTTCGGCCTTCGTTATGAAAGAATGTCGTCGTAGATCAAGGAACAAGACGCACTGGACCAGTTGCTTGGTGTCCTTCGAAGTAACAATCTTGAAGGCGAGCTCGATTTGATCAGTCCCCTGGAATTCATCACGGACCCGGAGCGTCGAGAGGCGGTTCGCCGCACGCCTTTTGACCAGTGGATCAGGGCAAACGATGGGGATCTGCTGGTTGAGGTCAGGCTGGAAGGCGGCTGGTTCCAAGAGGAGGTTTACATCATGCGTTTCCTGTTCTTGCACAACCGTCTGTGCGCGCGTACCAGGGGATATCGCAATCTGGGACTTTCGCCTGGTGCTCTCTCCGAGTAAGAAGTGTGGGCTGTCTCATTTCCGCGGGACACGGCAGGGCAAAAGGGTCGCGCAGAAGGCTGCTGTTCCGGCGATGTTCCGCCATTGGACCGCCGTGCGGGGATCGCGTTGCCAGCGGCTGGCGGATCGCGAAAAGGTCAGACGCGTGGCGCGGGGAAGCTCGATTGGTGAGCAAGACTGCCGATCGCCTGTGGCTTCTTCATTCGGTTGACGAGCGGTGGGAGGAATTCCTAGACTTGGCCGGATCTGGATGGGGCCTTCTGGGGCGCTCCTGCGTGGGGGTGAGTCCTGGTGCTCGATTCGCGAGACGATTCTCGGCATCGGTGTCTGCTCATGAATTCAAGTGGTGTGACGAGTGGCCCGATTCTGGACGCGATGGATCGTGATGGGTTCGTGATCCTGGACGCGGTCCTGGATGGCGACGAGGTGGCGCGGCTTCGAACGGAGTTGGCTGACGCGTTTCACCGGCCGGGCGCGGCCGTGATTCAGCGTCAGGGTGCGGTCGTGGGCGCGCGCAACGTGCTGCAGCTCATTCCGGAGGTGGCCGAAATCTGGAGGCGAGACAGGCTGCTCGCCGCGCTTCGCGAGATTCTGGGGGGGCGTTTGGGCCTGGTCCGCGCGCTTTTTTTTGATAAGCCCCCGCAGCAGAGCTGGGCCTTGCCATGGCACAAGGATTTGACCATTTCGGTACGTGATAATCGTTTGCCAAGCGCTGAGCTGCGCCATCCCACGGTCAAGGCCGGCGTGCCGCACGTTGAGGCTTCGCGATCGGTTCTGGAAGCGATGGTGACCGCGCGTGTTCATCTGGATGATGTGACGGATCAAAACGGTCCAGTGACCGTCATCCCCGGTTCGCACCGAACTGGGAAGTCGATGGACATCGATCCTGGGAGTGCCCGCAGGATCCTGTGTCGCCAGGGGGATGTGCTGCTCATCCGTCCTCTGGTGGCTCACAATAGCTTGAACAGTCTGCCCGGGAACCAGGACCACAGGCGGATCCTCCACCTCGAGTTCGCTGCGCACCGTGCGTTGCCCGACGGCTTTGAGTGGCACGATTTCGTGGGTCTGTAGAGTGGCTTCGGGCTCAGGTGGAACGGGCTGTGGGGATGTGGAGATTCCGCGCGGTGGAGTGGGTCTGGCCGGGTCAGGCTGGTCGGCTCTGAGGGTTGAGGCCGGGTCCGACGATTTTGGCATTGTGCCGGCGCGTTGGTCCTGGGGCATGTGAACGCGCGAGCATTGGCCGCCTACGGGATCGCCCTTTACAATCGCCCGCGTTTGGTTAAGATCCGCGCGTGGAGGGCCGTCCCGGGGTCCGGAACCCGGAGCGCTGACCGTCAAGGAGGACGGCATGAAACTACTCGCCCTGGTTGAATCCTCCGACCACGTCTGCTGCCGCTACCGCGTCAAGGCGTTTGAGCCTGCGCTAGTGCGCGAAGGGGTGACGCTTGATTGCCAGCCGCTGGGGCGCGGCCTGGCATCACGGCTGAGCCGGCTTCGCTCGGCCGGCGAGCATGACGCCGTGCTGCTTCAGCGCAAGCTTTTGCCGGCCTGGCAGCTTGCGATTCTGCGCAGGTCCGCGCGGTATCTCGCGTTCGATTTCGACGACGCGGTGTTATTCCGCGATTCGTACGACCCGCGCGGGCCGCGATCGTACTGGCGTGAGCGGCGGTTTGCCCGCACGGTGCGCACGGTCGACGCCGTGATCGCGGGCAACGATTTCCTGGCGGATTGTGCGCTCCGCGCGGGGGCCGATCCCACGCGCGTGCATGTGATTCCCACCTGCGTCGATCCCGCCAGGTATCGCGTGGCACAGCAGGGCTGCGTGGGGCTCGAGGCTGGGCCGGAGCTGGTGTGGATTGGTTCGTCGAGCACGCTCAAGGGGATCGAGCAGGCGGGTTCCGTGTGGGAGGAGGCTGCGCGGCTTAGCCCGCGGGCGCGGATGCGGATTCTTTGCGACCGATTCCCGGCGGCGTTCCCGCTGCCGGTGGTTCCGGTGGTGTGGAGCGAGTCGAGCGAGGCGGCGGAGCTTGCGAAGGGGCACGTTGGGGTGAGCCTGTTGCCGGACGACGCCTGGAGCCGGGGCAAGTGCGGGCTCAAGGTGTTGCAGTATCAGGCGGCGGGTCTGCCGGTGGTTGCGAATCCTGTTGGTGCGCACATGGAGCTGGTGCGGACGGGGGAGACGGGTTATCTGGCGAAATCGCCTGAGGAATGGGCGCGGGCGATCCGGCGGCTGGGTCAGGACCCGGAGCTGCGTGAGGCGATGGGAGCGGAAGGGCGGAGGCGGGTTGAGCAGGGTTATTCGGTTGGGGCGTGGTCGCGGGCGTTTGTGGCGTCGGCGACGGGGCGCGTCTCGACCGGGGCGGGGGAGTGTTGGACGCTGGAGTCGGGCGAGCGTGGTCAAGCGAGGCCTCGGCTGGCGTCTGGTCCCGCGCGGGGCTCCATGCGGCCACTCCACCAGATTGGCGATCGATGAGCACGAGCCTTCATCCACCTCGGCTTTCGCGAACGTCCGCGCGTGCGCACGCGGCGGCGGGGGTGGAGTTTGAGCTCGAGCGGATGTTCAAGCCGCCTGACTGGTCGTGGACGCGGGTGGACGACATTGGCTGGTGGCATACCGGGGGCTGGGGCCGCGAGCTGCTCGGCGAGAGCGGGCTGCGCCTGGACGCCTGGCGCGCGGAGGGGCGGGTCGAGGTCGTCAAGGCGGGTCCGCACCGGATTGTTTACCGGGTGAATCTGGACCGCGGGCCGATCTACATCAAGCATTTTCTGATCCCCAACCGCCGCGCGATGCTGCGGCAATGGATTCGCCGCGGCAAGGGGCGGAACGAGGGCAAGCGCTCGCGCCTGGTGGCGTCGCTCGGCGTGCCCACGATCACGCCGGTTGCGCTTGGAGAGCGGCGCAGGCGGGGGTTTCTGTTCGAGAACTATCTGGTCACGCTGGGGATTGAAGAGACGACGCCGCTGGATGAATTCGTCGAGCGGATCTTGCCTGATTGGCCTGAGCCGGATCGCTCGCGAACGCGCAGGCTGCTGGCGGAAGCGCTCGCGGCGATGACGGCACGGCTGCACGACGCGGGGCTGTTGCACCAGGATTTTCATCCCGGCAATCTGCTGGTGCGGTTCACCGCGGCGGGCGATCCCGAGCTGGTGATGCTCGATCTGGATGCGCTCCGCAAGAGCAAGCAGGTGACGTGGGCGATGGCGTCGCAAAACCTGGCGCTTCTGGATCATTTTTTCTGGTTGCGGAGCAGCCGGGTGGATCGCTGGCGGTTTGTGAAGGCGTATGTGGCGGAGAGGCGCGCGGCTGATCCCCCCTCGCCGCGCGCGTTCGCCAGGGGAATCGAAACCGAGACGCGGAACTGGGCCGAGCGCCTTTGGAGGCGCTGGGGAAAGCGCTGCCGGGGGGAGAACAAGTATTTCACGACGCTCGCGGCGGGGCTCTGCTGGGCCGCGGTGTCGCGCGACCTGGATCCCGAGGCGGCGGCCGCGCTCGTGGCCGATCCAGACTCGGCGTTCGATGGTCCCACGGCTGAGCTGATCAAGGACTCGCGCACAACGACGGTCGCTCTGGGCACGCTCTCGGTCAAGGGTGCGCCTGCGCGCGTGGTCGTGAAGCGGTTCAACCTGCGGAAGTGGATCGACCCGATCCTGTCGATCTTTCGGCCGAGCCAGGCGTGGCGGTCGTGGCAGGCGGGTCAGCACCTGGTGGCGCGGGGGATTCCCACGCCGCGGAACCTGGCGTACATCGCGCGCAGGCGGTCGTTCCGGCAAGACCCGATCGGCTGGTTTCTGCCGCGCGAGACCTACCTGATCACGCTCAAGGAAGAGAACGCGGTCAACCTGGCGACGTACCTGAGCCAGGTTTTGCCTGCGCTTCCCGAGCCGCAACGGCGGGCGCGGACGCGGGATGTGATCGAGTCGATCGCGCGGTTGATCCGGACGCTGCACGATCGGTCGCTGTCGCACCGCGACCTGAAGGCGTCGAACATCTTGCTGTCGCCCGACGGCGGCAACCCGATGCTGATCGACCTGGTGGGGGTGACGCTTGCGCATCCGCTGCCGCGGCATCGCCGGGTGCGCGACCTGGCGCGGCTGGCGGCAAGCGCGCTTTCGTTTCCCGGCATTGGGCGCACGGACGTGTTGCGGTTTCTGCGCGCGTATCGCCCGGGCGGGTTAGGCTCGAAGGCGGACTGGCGCAGCTTCTGGCGCGCGGTTGACCGCGCGATCGGGCGCAAACGCGACCGCAATGAACGCAGAGGCAGGCCGCTGTCGTAATCTCCCGGAAATGCGAGGAACTTCGTGCCCAGCCAACGCTCTCCAATCCTGCGCATGCTGGCTGGGCTTGCGCTCGCGGGTTTTCTGGCCGCGCCCGGCTGCCACAGCTTGATCGACCGCGGGGCGCCCCTCGTGCCCAGCCGTGACCGTGTCCGCACAGGCCCGTTCGTGATCTTCTCGAACTCGAACCTCACCCCCCAGAGCCCCGCGGTACGCTGCCTGGCCGAGCTCGAACGCGACTTCGCAGGCAAGCTGGGCGTTGCACCCGCGCGCGAAACCGGCGGGATCGAGATCTACGTGCTCGACGATCGCGAAACGTTTGCACATTTTCTCAAGTTTTACTATCCAGAACTGCCGTCGCGGCGCGCGTTTTTCCTGGCGCGGGGCAATGAGCGGTTGGTGTATACATATGCTGGTCCAAGGCTTGAGGAGGACCTGCGGCACGAGGCGGCGCACGCGCTACTGCGTGGGGCGTACGGCGAGCTGCCGCTGTGGGTTGACGAGGGTCTGGCGGAGTATTTCGAGAACGACCTGGCGCGGCCTGCGCAGCTTCGTCAGCGCACGGAGCGGTTGCTCGACGACATGGCGGCGGGCTGGACGCCCAGCCTGGAGCGGCTGGATACGCTCGAGGATGTGCATCAGATGACGCCGCGGGACTATCGCGAGGCGTGGGCGTGGGTGCATCTGATGCTCGACGGCAACGACGAGTCGCGTGCGCGGTTCAAGCGTTTGCTGGAGGAGCAGGGGGAATCGCACGGCGAGCTCAAGCTGGCTGCGAAGCTTGAGCAAGCGGGCGCAGCGCGGGACGCGATGCGGGCGCATTTGCTGGAGCTCCAGTCGCGGATCTCGGCGGTCGATCCCGCCGAGATCGCGCGGCAGCCGCTGTTTCCGCCGCTTTTTGGGCGTTAGCGCTGCTCAGGCCGGGGTGCTTTGCGCGAGCCGCGCTTTCAGTCAGGCGCGGAGCTTGACTGGCAGCTCGTTGATCTTGGCCGCGAGGATGAAGTCGTTCTCGGTCAGGCCGGAGACGGCGTGGGTCCAGAGAACGATGGTCATGCGGCGATAGCCCTCGAGATGCAGGTCGGGGTGGTGGCCTTCGTCCTCGGCGAGGGCGGCGACGCGGTTGATGAAGTCGATCCCGGCCATGAAGTGCTTCATTGTCCAGGCGCGGCTGATGCGGCTTGCGTCCTCGTCGAGCTCCCAGCCGGGAACGCTGGGCATGAGGGCTTCGGCTTCCGCGCGGTTGAGCGGTGGGATACCGCCTTCGCAGGGGACGCACTTCTTACGCAGGAGCTCTTCGTGTGATGTGGTGGACATGGCGATGCTCCGGAAGCGAGGTGAGGGGCGCTTGCTAGCGATAGGTTTCCGTCTCGTCGGGAAAGCGGCCGTGCGACACGTCGCTCACGTACTCTTCGGCGGCTTTCTTGATCTGGTCGCCGAGCGTGGCGTAGCGGCGGGCGAAACGAGGCTTGAAGTCCTCGATGAGGCCCAGAACGTCGTGGAGCACAAGCACCTGGCCGTCGCAGTGCGGCCCTGCGCCGATGCCGATGGTGGGGATGGTCAGTTGGTTGGTGATCGAGGCGGCCACGGTGCCAGGGATGCATTCGAGCACCACGGCGAAGGCGCCCGCCTCGGCCACGGCGAGCGCATCGGCCAGCACGCGATCGGCTGCGCGCTCGACCTTGTAGGAACCCAGCCGGCGGATCGATTGCGGCGTCATGCCCACGTGGCCCATCACGGGAATCCCCGCGTCGACCAGCCTGCGAATCGTTCTCGCCTGCACCACGCCCCCCTCGAGCTTCACGGCCTGGCAGCCGGTTTCCTTGATCACGCGGCCGGCGGATTCGATCGCCTTGCGCGTCGAGGACTGGTAGCTCATGAAGGGCAGGTCGACCACAACGAGCGCGCGTTTGGCCGCGCGGGCGACCATCTCGCCGTGATAGATCATCTGCTCGAGCGTGACCTTGAGGGTGTCGGCATATCCCTGCACGGTGGTGCCCATCGAGTCGCCGACGAGCAGGCAGTCAACGCCAGCGGCATCCAGCAGCCGGGCCATGGCGTAATCGTAGGCCGTGAGCACCGAGATCCGCTTGCGCTCGGCCTTGCGGGCGAGGAATTCAGGGACCGTCAGCGGGCGGTTGTCGATAGGCATGAAGAAGCGTCTCAGGATCGACCAGTTCGGCGATCAGAACCTCGGGGCGATCCCTTAACACCTTGTATCGTCGGCGGATGGCATCGTGCAAGGCCATTCGCTCGCTTGATTTCAATCCGCCGCCGAGGTCCGCGAAGTGGGTTGCACCCTTGCTCTTGTAGAACGCGACGAGCTGGAGCGGGGTGGCGATCGAGGTCTGGTCGCCCCATTCACCGGCCGCGCGGCGGACCGCGGAGGGCGTCCATTCGAGCCGGCAGCCGCGGCGGTCGGCGTAGAACAAAAGCGCCTCGGGGGCGACGACAACGCCGTCTGGTGGCACAAGCTCCGCCACGCGCTTGCCCGCGAGGGTGATGCCGAGCCATTCGGGGGGCGTCTGGTAGGTGGAGCGTGCCTGGTAGAACGCAAGCGCGGCGAGGGGGATTGCCAGCGCAAGGCCGCCGAGCATCCATCCGCGCTCGGCGGATCGCGTGATTATCCGGCCTGAACCGACGGCGATGGCGGGCGCGAGCGGGAGCCAGTAATACTCGTGGTGCAGCTTTGCGCCCAGAAGCGCCATGGCGGCGAGTGTGGCGCCCGCCCAGACGAGCCAGAGACGGTCATGCTCACGGATTCGCGAGGCGAGTCCGCACGCACCCAGGATCAATCCCAGCGGGGTGAAAACGCGCACGCAAAAGGCCCACGCCACGCCCCGGATCCAGGCGGGATCGAGCCAGGCGATTGGTCCGCCGCCGGAGAGCCAGATCGCTTGATTATCGAGCGCAGCGCGGGATTCGCCCGCGGCGGCCAGACCATATGCCCAGGCTTGCCAGGCCAGGCCCGGTAAGAGCGTGATCGCCAGGATCGCTACGGTCCGTGCCGTGAGCCGATTGCGCACCGCGATCGGCACGAGCAAGAATGCGAGCAGGATGCGGCAGGCGAGCCCGACGGAAACGAGGCCAAGGCCCGCGACGGCCAGCATGCGTTCGATCGGCGCGGTGGAGAAAGGCGTGTTCGGTGTTCGATCGGCGAGGCACAGGAACGCCAGCCCCGCCATCACGAGCGCGCACGCGAAGGCATCCGGCTGGAAGGCGCGGCCGTAGCGGATTTCAACTGGGAGGATGAGGAAGACAAACACCGACCAGGAGGCGATTGTGAACGACTCGCGCTTGATCACAATCAGCCCGAGCGCGGCGGCCGCGATGCCAGACGCGATGGCGGAGGTGAGCCGCCCGCAGTCGGCAAGCGCCAGCGACGAGACCAATCGAAGCGCGATCGCGCAGGCCTGATAGAGCGGCGGCTCGACCACGAAATAGTTTGGAAACGGCTCGGTACCGAGCACGGGATGGAGAAATCCCGAGCCGCGCTCCAGGTTGCGCGCGACCATCGCGGTGGGAATCTGACGGCCGACGTAGTTCTCAACAATGGGTTGCGACGCGTTCAACGCTCGGAGCAGGAAGCCGCTGATCAGGAAGAACAGGCACGCCGCCACGACGAGCCGGGGATGTGGCGGCGGCGCGCGCCTGGGATCTGGCTCGGCGGCCGTCGTTTCGCGTCCCATGAACGCCTGGCTCCCTCTGGCTCAAAAGCTTTCACAATGTGTCGAAAAAAGGTTTGCACGCGGCAATCCCGCGCGAGACAATCACGAATCGTCACATTTCCCCTGGGTCGATATCAGGCCGGCGTTCGTTTTCACTTCCCCTGTGCGGACGCACCTGCGGCAGATTCTGGAGGCACCCCCATGCTGGTCCGAAACGTGATCGAGAGCAAGGGACGGCACGTGATTGTGCTCGACGACGAGGCCACGGTCGGCGAGGCTGTGGCGAAGCTGGTGCAGAACAATATCGGCTCGTTGCCGATCGTGGATCAGGAGGGTCGGCTGACAGGAATCCTGAGCGAACGGGACGTGCTGCGGTTGATTCACAATCGTGGCGAGAGCTTCTCGCGGCTGCGGGTCCGCGACGTCATGACCCGGAATCCGATCGTGTGCGCGCCTCATGACGAGGTCGACGCCGTGATGGGCAAGATGAGCGAGCGGAACATCGCCAAGGTGCCGGTCGTGGAAAACGGCGAGGTTGTGGGCATTGTGTCGGTGGGGGACGTGGTGAAGCTCCTTTTCGACAAGGTGCACACGGAGAACCAGCACCTGCTGTCTTACATTCACGGCGCGGTCTGAACCAGGAGTTCAGGCTGGCGGACGGGCTCCGCGGCCGCGGGGGGAGCGGGTGCGCGATGGTGAGGATCGTGCGCCTGGGGCACGCGGCCATTCCAGCGGCCGTAAAGCGCGGTGAGGCGCGCGAGACGGTTGCGGATGTCGTCGTCGAATGTGAGCGAGGCCAGGCGGAATCCCCAGTTGCCCTCCGCCCGGCCGGGGAGATTCATGCGGGCGCGGCCATCGAGGCCGAGCACATCCTGCATCGGCACGATCGCGGTGTCGGCCACCGACGCGAGCGCGAGCCGGATCATTTCCCAGTGTACGGGGTCGGTCCCGTGCAGATAGAGCCGGGCGAAGGCGCGCTCGGCGTCGATCTGTTCACGCGTCTGGGTCGTGGTGATCTCAGAGGAGGTGAACCAGCCGACGGTGGTGTCGTTGTCGTGCGTTCCTGTATAGACGACGGAGTGGGGCAGATATCGATGCGGGAGATATTTTTCCGAGCCCTCGTCGGGGCCGAAGCCGAACTGAAGCACGCGCATGCCGGGGAGCTCGAACTGGTCGCGGAGGGCCTCGACGGCGGGGGTGATGAATCCCAGATCTTCCGCGAGCAAGGGGAGCGATCCCAGGCGGCGGCGGAGCGACTCAAAAAGCGCAGCGCCTGGGCCAGGCACCCAGCGCCCTGTTGCGGCGGTGGGTGATCCGGCGGGGATTTCCCAGTAGGCTTCGAAGCCGCGGAAGTGATCGATCCGCACCAGGTCGACCCGCTCGAGCAGCCTGCGCAGGCGGTCGCCCCACCAGGCGAAGTCAGACTCGGCGTGAATGCGCCAGTTGTAGAGCGGGTTGCCCCAGAGCTGGCCGTCCTCGTTGAAGCAATCGGGCGGAACACCGGCCACGGCCGTCGGAATGCCGCGATCGCTCAGTTGAAACAGGCCCGGATTGGCCCAGACGTCCGCGCTATCGTGCGCGACGAAGATCGGCACGTCGCCGACAAGCATGACGCCCGCCTGGCGGCAATGCTCGCGGAGCTTGCGCCATTGCAGATCAAACACATACTGCACGAAGGTGTGCAGGCGGATGCGCCTGGCGAGCCGCTTGCGATTGGTGGAGACCGCTGCGCCTTTGCGCCCGGCGATGGCGCGGGGCCATTCGTACCACGGCCGGCCCTGTTCCTCTTCCTTGATGGCCCAGTAGAGCGTGAAATCGTCGAGCCAGTCGCGGTTCGCCTGCTGGAACGCCTCGAACTGGGGATCCGCGCCGCCAGTGGAGAAGCGCTCAAACGCGATCTCGAAGGCCCGATCCTTGAGATGCGCGGCGAGGTCGAAGTCCGCCGTTCCGTCGGGGCGGCCGGGCGCTTGAGGGCATTCCCCCGCGCGGAGCCAGCCGCGTTCAACAAGGTCATCAAGGTCGATCAGAAGCCGGTTGCCCGCGAACGACGAGTGCGACTGGTAGGGCGAATTGCCGTAACCTGTGGGACCAAGAGGGAGCATTTGCCAGTAGCGCTGGCCCGTCGCGGCGAGGAAGTCGACGAACGCGTGCGCGGAGGGCCCAATCTCGCCAACCGGGCGCGGGCCAGGCAGCGAGGTCGGATGCAGCAAAACTCCGCAGGCCCTCGGCAGTCTCATCGCTCACTCTCCCTCTTTGTGCGGTTCGGCCACGAACGCTCAGGCAGGCGCGTCGACCGCGGTGACGAAGTCCTCGACCGCGCCCCGGAAGCCCGCCTGGTCCTCGACGTGCGGCATGTGGCCGACTCCGGGAAGCACCACGCTCCGCGCGCCTGGGATCCGAACCGCAAGCTCCGCGCTCGTTCCCGGCGGATTCACCAGATCAAGCTCGCCCACGAGCACAAGGCAAGGCGCCTCGATCGCCGCCAGGCGGTCCCCGGCTTCGTGCGTCATCGCCGCGCGCGCCTGCCGCGTGAACGCCTGGGCGTCTTGCGGCCAGGGGTTCCGCGCGGCGAACGTGATTAGCCCCTCAACGCCCCCTTCGCGAGCATAGTACGAAGGTGCGACAAGCCACGGTAGCACCGCGCGGGTGAACTCACCGGCATCGAGCGTCTGCCGCATGGCAATCCACGACTCGATCACCGCGCGTCGCCAGGCATTCGCTCCAGGATGGGTTGAGGCCAGCACGAGACTCTTCACCAGATCGGGCCGCGCGAGCGCGAGCTCCTGCGCGACAAGCCCTCCGAGCGACTGACCCACCACATGCGTGGGACCAAGACCGAGCGCCGAGATCCAGTGCGCAACGTCCCGGGCCATCTCGGCCGTGGTGTAATCCGTGGCCGCCCGGTGGCTGCGGCCGGCGTCACGGGCGTCGAAGGCAAACGCGCGATGGCGTGCCGAAAAGTGCCGGACGGGCCGGCTGAAGGCGCGGTGATCGCCCCCCAGTCCGCTCAGGAAGACCAGGGCCGAACCTTCCTCGCCCGATTGCTCGTAATAGAATTCACGGCCGTCAAGCTCGATCGTGGGCATTACCGGGTTGCTCGGTCAAAGTAGGTCGCCGTGGCTCGGCCGCGCACTCCCTGGCACAGCCGATGCGCTGCCCTAGATTGCTCAATCGACTTCAAGCCGACAAGAGCCTTACGACCGCAGACCGCCCGCTGCAAGCGCGACTCTCGGCCCTTGACGGCCTTGCTTCGGCCCTTATGATAGATGAACCCTATGCCCCCATCGTCTAGCGGCCTAGGATACTTGGTTCTCAGCCAAGGGACCGGGGTTCGAGTCCCCGTGGGGGTGCTGAAGCGTGGGGCTTCCTTGCTGGCGCTCCCGCGCACGTTGCCCGGTGGCAGGTTGCAAGCCTTTACCAGCCTGGGCATTATGCTGGCCTCCCTGCGTCCGCGGCTCGACTTTGGCCATTGCCGCTGGCGGCACGGGATGCCGCACGTTAGAGTTAATGGACGAGTGAACCCTGGCGGGGTCTTTGTGCTCTGAACAGGGTCTGCCCTGGTGTTCCTGACCGCGTGGAAAGGGGCTGGCTACTCTGCTCAACGGGAAGAACGGGATGACGGAAACGAATCTCACGAACGGCGGCACGCCCGCATCTCCTCATCCCGAGACTCAATCGCGTCCTCGGCGGCTTGCGAGCTCTCGGGCAGCGCAGGACGAGACGCCTCGCGAAGCGCTCGTCCGCCGCGAGCCCAGGCGCCAGGCCATTGCGCTTGAGCACGCCCGAATCTGCGCGCGACTCGCCAGCGATAATCGAGCCAGGGATGTCCTGCTGCTGGACTTGCGGAAAGCCACCCCGCTCGTCGATTTCTTCGTGATCGCAACCGCGGCGGCTCGGCGGCAAAGCCGGGCCATGGCAAGCGAGATCGACCACGAGATGAAGCAGCTTGGTGAGCATAAGCTGGGCATGGAAGGGTTCGAGGAAGGGCGCTGGACCCTGATCGACTACGGCGACTTTGTGGTCCATATCTTCTCCCCAGAGGATCGGGCGTTTTACGCGATCGAGGAAATCTGGGGTGATGCGCCTCGGGTGGAATGGACCGACGCGTCGAGCAGCGAAGCGCAAGCCGGGCAGGGCGGGTGACGGTCAGTCGAGGAGCGATGCACGGTCGTCATGAATGTTCTTGAACGCTTGCGCAAGGTGATTGCAGCCGCAGCGCCCGAGGGGGTTGATCGAGCGGCATTCGCCCGGGCGGTTCGTCCCGCGGGTGATCCCAGGCACGGGGATTATCAGGCCAACGGCTGCATGGCCGCGGGCAAGGCGCTTGGGCGCCCGCCTCGCGAGCTGGCACTTGAGCTGGCGCGCACGCTCGATCTTGAGCCGCTGGCGGCTTCTCCCGAGCCCGCCGGACCCGGTTTCCTCAATATTCGCCTGCACGACTCCTTCCTCGCGCGTTCCATGATCGCGCTCGTGGATGACGCTCGGCTTGGCCTCGAGCCTCCGGCGGAGCTCCAGACGATCGTCATCGATTTTTCCTCGCCCAACGTCGCCAAGCCCATGCACGTTGGCCACTTGCGCTCAACGATCATCGGCGACAGCCTGGCTCGGATCATGACTGCGCTCGGGCATCGGGTGATTCGCGACAATCACCTGGGCGACTGGGGCTCCCAGTTCGGAATGATTCTCTGGGGCTGGAAGACCGCCCGCGATGAGGCAGCCTATGCGGCCGATCCCGTGGCCGAACTGGCACGCCTCTACCGCCTGGCTCAGGAGCGTGCCAGGGCCGGCGACACCGCCGCGGTCGAGGCCGCGCGGGCGGAGACGGCCAGGCTCCACGCCGGCGATCCGGAAAACCGATCGCTCTGGAAGCAGTTCATGCCGCATGCTCTCAAGGCGCTCGCCACGGTCTACGACCGCCTGGGCGTGCGCTTTGACGTCCAGCTTGGCGAAAGCTTCTATGATGACCAGCTCGCGGACATCGTCCGCAGGCTGACGGACCGCGGCATGGCCGTTGAAAGCGACGGCGCGATCGTCGTCTTCGTGCAGGGCTTTGAGGCCCCGATGATCATTCGAAAGAGTGATGGCGCATTCACATACGCCACAACGGATCTGGCGACGATCGCCTACCGGATGAGCGAATGGCAGCCGCAACACATCCTCTACGTGGTCGATCATCGCCAGGGGGACCATTTCAAGCAGCTCTTTGAGGTCGCGCGCAAGTGGGGATTCGATCAGGTCCAGTTTGACCATGTGGCGTTCGGGACGATCCTGGGCTCGGATCGCCGTCCCTTCAAGACGCGTGATGGCGACGTGGTGGGGCTTGAATCGCTGCTCGATGAGGCGGTCGCGCGTGCCCGGCAGGTCGTCGACGAGAATAGCCCCGAGCTCGATCCCGAAGAACGCCAACGGGTTGCGGAAGTGGTTGGGCTCGGCGCGGTCAAGTACGCCGACCTGTCCCAGAACCGCATCAGCGACTATGTGTTCGACTGGGGCAAGATGCTGGCGATGAACGGCAACACCGCCACGTATCTCCAGTACGCCTACGCCCGCATCCAGAGCATCTTTCGCAAGGGGGGCGAATCCGCCCCTGAGATCCGCTCCAATCCACCGGCGATTGTGCTCGATCACCCGGCCGAACGCGGGCTGGCGATTCGTCTTTTGCGGCTGCCGGAGGTGCTCGAGCTTGCCGCGGAAGATCGCAAGCCTAATATCCTCACGGACCATCTGTTCGACCTGGCGAATGCGTTTAGCACGTTTTTTGAAGGTTGCCCCGTGCTCAAGGCAGAATCGCCCGAGCGGAGGCGAAGCCGGCTGGTGCTTTGCGACCTGACGGCCCGCACCTTGAAAAATGGGCTCGAAATGCTTGGAATTGACGTTGTCGACCGGATGTAATCCTCACCGCCCGGCGCGATTCGTGGCAACCCTTTGCCGGGCCAACCGTGGCTGCCCGCGCATCCTACTCCGAGACACCGCTCGAGGATCTGTCTGATGCGGATTGTCCCCCTGCGACTTTGCTCGGCCGGGCTCATCGCCCTCGCGAGCCTTGCGGCTGTCGTTGTTCCTGTTGTGATCAGGGCCGGCGATGACAGGAACGTACCGGATCGCTCGCCGATCGCGCTTGCGGTTTCCGCTGACGGCAAACGGCTGCTCTCCGCGAACCAGACTTCCGGCTCGGTCTCACTGGTGGACCTGGATGCGGGACGAGTGCTCGACGAGCTGAAAACGGGCGAAAAGCCGGCTGGGGTCGCCATCTCCCGAGACGGCAGGCTGGGGATCGTCGCCCACTGGTACGGCGGGGAGATCGCTGTGCTGGGAATTCAGGGAAACAAACTGGCGATCGCCGGGCGAGTGGAGGTTGGGCCGGAACCACGTGGCGTGGTGCTCAGCCGCGACGGCAAGACAGCCTATGTCGCGATCGGGGTGGCGAACGAGGTCGCCCGCGTCGATCTGGCCAGGCGCGCGGTCACGGGGCGATTGACCGTGGAACGTGAGCCCAGAAATATCGCAATATCAGCAGATGATAAAACCTTGATCGTTGGCTGTGCCCGCGGGCGCAGCGTGGCGATCATCGACGTGCCGGGATGGAAGGTCGCGCGGACCATTCCGATCGATGGCGAAAACCTGCGCCAGGTTGCGCTCAGCGCGGATGGGAAGCAGGGCTATGTTGCCAACATGCGCAACCGCCGCTTTCCCACCACGCGCAGCAATATCGACCTGGGCTGGGTGCTCGGCCAGCGGCTGACGCGGTTTGGAACCAGCGGTTCGATCGAGTTCGAGACGCTCACGCTCGACACGCAGGGCAAGGCCGCGTCCGACGCGCACGGCGTCGCCATAAGCCAGGACGGCCGCTTGATCGCTGTCTCCTGCGGCGGCACGCACGAGGTGATGATCTTTCGCACGGACGGCAAGCCGCTTCCCTGGCGCATGAATAGCTCGCGCGACCTGATCGCTCCCGAGCTCCTCCGCAACGACGGCCGATACAGGCGAGTCAACCTGGGCGGGCGGCCGACCGAGCTGGCCTTCGGCCCCGACTCGAAGACGCTTTACGTTGCCAACTATCTCGAAAACGCGATTCAGGTTGTGGACGCCGACTCCGCTCAGGTTGTGCGATCGATCGCGCTTGGAGGTCCGAAGACGATCACACTGGCCCGCAAGGGCGAAATGCTCTTTCACGCCGCCGAGCGCTCGTTCAACCAGTGGTATAGCTGCAATACTTGCCATTCCGACGGCCACACGAACGGGCTCGATTTCGACACGCTCAACGACGGTTGGCAGGACCGCAGCACGTTCCACGAGCGCAGCCGCAAGAAGGTTCCAACCCTGCGTGGAACCACCAAAACAGGGCCCTGGACCTGGCACGGCTGGCAGAAGAGCCTCGACGACGCCATGGTCGAGTCGTTCACGAAGAGCATGCAGGGCTCACGGCCCAGCAGCGAGGATGTGAGGGCCCTTGTGGCGTATCTGGGGACTCTCGAATATCCGCCAAATCCCCATCGCAACAAGGACGGCAGCCTGCCTGCCGCGGCCGTGCGCGGGCGCGAGGTCTTTCGCTCGCCCAGGGCCGCGTGCAACACCTGCCACGGGGGCGAGGAATTCACCGACGGTAAGATCCACGAAGTTGGGCTGGAAGTCGCCGAGGACCGCTACCGCGGCTACAATCCCCCCTCGCTCAAGGGGCTCTACGACAAGGATCCTTACCTGCATGACGGCAGGGCGAAGACCCTGCGCGAGATCCTCACCGGCGACCATTCGCCGGAGAAGGTCACAGGCCTGGGATCACTCAGCGAGCAGGAGCTGAACGACCTGCTCGCGTACTTGAAGTGCCTGTGAGGCGTTTGTGAGAAGAACGGTAATCGCTTCTCCCCGCTTGTGGGCAGGGAGAAGCGTGTCTGCCGTTTTGCCATGGCGCTTCAGTCCGCGACGAGATAGCCCTTCTCGAGCAGATACTTGATGATCGCGTCCGCACATTCGGCGACCGACAGCTTGCCGGTGTCGATGGCGACTTCCGGATTCAAGGGTGCCTCGTAGGGATCGTCGACGCCGGTGAATCCCATTGGCTTGCCCTCGGCCACTGCCGCCCGGGCCTTGGCGTACATGCCCTTCACGTCGCGCTGTTCGCACACCTCGATGGGCGTCGAGCAGTAAACCTCGACGAAATTCCCCTTCGACATCTTACGGGCCTCGTCACGCACAGCGCGGTACGGGCTGATCACCGAACAGAGCGTCGTGCCGCCGTGCTGTGCCACCATCCCGGCCACGTATCCCACGCGGCGGATGTTGGTATCGCGATCTTCCTTGCTGAAGCCCAGGCCCTTCGAAAGATGCGTGCGGATCTCGTCGCCGTCGAGCAGCGAGCAGTTGCGCCCGTACTCGGCAAGCCGTTCCACAAGCGCGTGGGCGATGGTGCTCTTGCCCGAGCCCGAAAGCCCCGTGAACCAGATCGTCAAACCCTGGCGGAATTTGGGAGGATTGGCATCGCCCAGGATCTTGGCGACCGCCGGCCGGCTGAACCACTCCGGCAGCGGGTTGCCCTTGGCAAGATAGTCGTCGCGGACCTGCGTTCCGGAGATATCCGCGGTGCGGGTTCCGGCGGGCACCTCGTCCACGGGTGCGTACTGGTCCTTGTCGGGCAGGTAGACCATCTGCTTGAAGTCGACCATTTCCATGCCGAGCTCGGCGGCATGCTTACCCATGGCTTCCTGAGCGGCGTAGGGATCGTAGAACGGCTTGCCGGTGGAATCCTTGCCCGGCCCGGCGTGGTCGCGCCCGACGATGAAGTGGGTGCAGCCGAAGTTGCGGCGAATGATCGCGTGCAGCAGCACCTCGCGCGGGCCGGCCATGCGCATCGCCAGCGGCAGCAGGCTGAGCACAACGGAGCCAGGCTTGTAGTAATGATCCACAAGGGCCCGGTAGCAGCGCACGCGGGTGTAGTGATCGACATCGCCCGGCTTGGTCACGCCGACGACGGGGTGGATCAGCAGTCCACCCTTGATCTGCTCCGCTGCGCGTTTGGTGAGCTCTTCGTGGGCGCGGTGCAGGGGGTTGCGGGTCTGGAAGGCGACGATCTTGCTCCAGCCCATTTCGGCGAAGTGGGCACGCAGGTCGGCCGGGGTCCGCCGCAGCGGAGTGAAGTCGAAGTGCGGCGGCGTGCGAATGACTTCAAGTCGACCCGAAGCATAATGGCTGGGCAGCTTGCGGAGATAGCCGACCGAGGGATGGGCCGCGTCCAACGAGCCGTAGGCGTGCTTCGCCTCGCTCTCCTTGTCGGCCTCGTAAATCTCATCGACGTGGAGAAACGCGAGCAGGTTGCCGTAGACATCGCGAAGCGCGGCGGGTTTGCCCTGCGCCACCGCGCCCGGGGCGACAGGCAGCGTCACTGGCAACGGCCAGAGAACGCCGTTCGCGAGCCGGGACTCGGCCACGACACGCTCGTAATCGGCCTTGCCCATGAAAGTTGTAAGCGGTGAAAATCCACCAGTGGCCAGGAGTTCCAGATCACACAGGGCGCGTTCATCAAGAGTCAGGCTCGGGTAGTCCTTGGCGGACGCCTTCATCTCGGCCGCGCGGGCCTCATCCACAATCAAGTTGACAAGTGATCCACCGTAGGGTGGGTTTAAGGCGGTACGGCCGGAAGTTGCAGGCGAGGCGGTAATGGCTATTCTCCTCGTTCAAAAAGGAATGACAAAACTCGCTCGTTCGAGACGACGCGGCAGCGCCGCCCCGCTCGGCGTTTAAATCGTCCAGTCATGAGGCGCGGTTCGCGCCGCAAGCTCCCCGATCATCGTCCGATCGAGAACCGCTTTCTCGGCTTGACGCACACTCTCCCAAACCGAAGCGAGCACAGGTGTGGACGGACGCTTGCTGCTGGCTCCTTCTCGTGGACTTTCGTCCGGACCGTCAATCGCCGTCAAGATCTCCCCGAGAGAAATCGACATCGCCGCGCGGGCAAGCTGATATCCGCCCGACGCACCCCGCGTGCTCGCCACCAGCCCAGCCCCCTTGAGCTGAAGCAAGATCTGCACAAGGTACCGTTCCGGGATCCCGTAAGCCCCAGAGATCTCGCGGATCGGGACCGGCGGTGACTCGACACCACGCCGCGCCAGAGCAAGCATCGCCAGACAGGCGTATTCAGCTTTTGCGGAGACCTTCATTCAGCCGCTCGTCACATTTCGAATGCTGCCGGGAGCGCCTCAAAGCTGGCTACTATCCAGCGAATGTAATCCACACTCCGTCTTGGCCTGGCCAGCCCAACGGCCCGCTCGCTCATCGTCGCCATCTTGCACCGGCCGCGTGCACGGCCAGCACCCGATCGACGGAAAACCCTGATCGTGCAAGGGGTTGTAGGGAACCTGCCGACTCACGATAAACGCCCAGACGTCTCTGCGCGTCCACCGTAGAAGGGGATTCACCTTCACGAGGCCAAACTTGTGATCCCGTGATACCGCCTGCGCCGTGGCTCGATCGCGCGATTGGTCCGCGCGGATCGCTGTGATCCAGGCGTCGTATCCCACAAGCGCGCGACGCAAGGGAACGATCTTTCGATCATAACAACATTGATCGGGATTTGACAGATAAACCGGACCCGCATGTTGCTTCTCGTAATCGGCAACCGCCGTATCTGATCCCACCAGCTCGACTTCGATGCCGTATCGATCCGCGATCCGCTGGCGCAGCACGAGCGTTTCCGCGAACTGGTAACCCGTATCCAGATTGAACACCCGCACACGCGGCTCGATCTCGGCCAGCATGTGCAGAATCACGCATCCTTCGGCCCCAAAGGCGGTGGCCATGGTCAAACGAGGATGAAATCGCTCGACAGCCCAGCGCAGGATTTCCTGGGGCCCAGCCTGGGCAAGCCGCTCATTCGCCTCGACCAGTTCCTCGTCGAGCACCGTCTCAGTTGCCACCATCTGAATCTCCTCGCCTCGCCGAGATTGAATTCGACAAATCTTATGTCGATTCGTGATCTAAAGCAAGGGAAGCGAGCTTCCAGGAGATTTGTCTGGCGTGTAACTCAAGCTGCCCTTTTGGGTTGTGGCCGTGGTACGAGAATCAGTGTGGTGCGGTGGGGGTCATCCAGGCTGGCCGCGTTTGCTCATGACGGGCGATCTCAGTCTCATGCGCGAGCGTCTCGGCGATGGCGTCCAGCCCCTTGAGCAGCCGTGTGCGCTGGGCCTCCGGGATGGCGAAGGCGATCTTCGCGCGGGGGGTGGATTCGCCCTGGGTCTCAACCGTGATGGTGAGCGTTTCGAGATCGATTGTCGCGAATGCACGGCCTGGGTTTTCGCGTGTCGCCTGGGCGATGGTTTGCCAGTCGGCATCGGGGAGCTCGATGGGCAAAAGACCGTTGTTATAGGCGTTGGACTCGAAGATATCAGCAAAGCCTTCGCCGGGTCCTGGGGCGATCACCGCCCTGAAACCAGCCTGTTGAACGGCCCAGACGGCGTGCTCTCGGCTGGATCCGCAGCCGAAGTTGCGTCCCACGACCAGGAGTGTTGCGTCGCGGAACGTGGGCGAGTTCAGGGGGAAGTCGGCCGCCAGTGGCCCGGCCTTCTCGGGGGCGTCTGGCTCGGGTGCTGCGCCTGGCGCGTAGCGCTTGTCGGCGAAGAGCAAGGGGCCGAAGCCGGTGCGCTCGATGCGCTTGAGATAACGGGCGGGGATGATGAGGTCGGTGTTCACATCGCTCCAGTCGAGGAGCGCGAGCTGTCCGCGGTGCGTGCGAAAGGGTTCCATGGGCCTCGTCTAATCACTTGAGTGGAGGAAAATCAAGCGCTTGCGCTCAGCAGCTTGCGCACGTCGGTGAAGTGGCCTGTGACGGCGGCCGCGGCGGCCATCGCGGGGCTGACCAGGTGGGTGCGCCCGGCGGGGCCTTGCCGTCCTTCAAAATTGCGGTTGCTCGTACTGGCCGAGCGTTGACCGGGCGTGAGCCGATCTGGGTTCATGGCCAGGCACATGCTGCAGCCTGATTGTCGCCACTCCGCGCCCGCCTCAACGAAGATGCGGTCGAGCCCTTCCGCCTCGGCCTGCTTGCGCACGGCCTCACTCCCCGGCACCACGAGCGCACGAACGCCGCTGGCTGTGTGCCGGCCCCGGAAGACCCGGGCCGCGGAGCGGAGATCCTCGATCCGGCCGTTGGTGCAAGAACCGATGAAGACCACATCAACGGCGATTTGCTCGATCGGCGTGCCCGGCCTGAGTCCCATGTATTCAAGGGCTCTCCGCGCATCGGACGCGGTGGCGAACGGGGTTGCCTCCGGCTCGGGAACCACGCCCGTCACATCGACGGTCATCGCGGGGTTTGTGCCCCACGTGACCTGGGGCGCAAGTACGCTTGCGTCGATCGAAACGTGCTTGTCATACGTGCTCGGATCGTCGGTTCGAAGCGATCGCCAATCCGCCGCGGCTGCGTCGAAGTCACGCCCCTTGGGCGCGAAGGGACGTTCACCACTCGCCAGATAGTCGATGGTCACGTCGTCAGGCGCGATCATCCCCGCGCGGGCGCCTGCTTCGATCGACATATTGCAGATTGTGAGCCGGCCTTCCATGGAGAGCGCGGAAATCGCCGGTCCGAAGTATTCAATCACGTGCCCTGTCGCACCACCGACGCCGATCGCGCGGATCACGGCCAGAATGATGTCCTTGGGCTCGAGCCCAGGCGCCAGCCGGCCCGTGACCTCGATCCCCAGCGTATCAGGCCGGGCGCCCTGCCAGAGCGTTTGCGTGGCCAGCACATGTTCGACCTCGCTGGTGCCGATGCCAAAGGCAAGCGCGCCAAAGGCGCCATGGGTGCTGGTATGGCTGTCGCCGCAAACGATCGTTGTACCCGGCAGCGTGAGCCCGAGCTCCGGCCCGATCACGTGCACGATCCCTTGCCGGCCGCTGGCGATGTCGTGAAGCGGAACGCCAAATTCGCGGCAGTTGCTCCGGAGCGTCTCGATTTGCTTGCGCGAGAGCGGGTCGCTGATCACGAGCTGGTTGTCGGTGGGCACGTTGTGGTCGATGGTCGCCACCGTGAGGTCGGGCCTGCGGACCTTGCGCCCGGCAAGACGGAGTCCGTCAAATGCCTGCGGACTTGTGACCTCATGAATCAGGTGCCGGTCGATGTAGAGCAGGTTTGCCCGATCTGATTTCACGACCAGGTGCTGGTCCCAGACCTTGCGAAAGAGCGTCGTCGCCATGGTACGTCTATTGGTCCTCGGGGAGAGACTTTCCGGGAACGGACAACCCCGCGGAGGCCCGGGTTCGGGCGTTCCGCGGGGTGTCTTGGTGGGTTGCATGCGGCGCCTGCCGCGGCAGGCTCAGTTCACGAAGGCATCCTGCTCGACCGGAAGCTGCTTCATGTAGATGGGCAGCTTGCTGCCGGCCGGGGTGATGATCTTCGAGTAGACGGTGCCGTCGATCGTGTTGCGGATGAACCGCACTGCGCCGTCGCAGAAGCCCATGTTGCAGCCGCCCGGATGGGCGCTATTCGAGAACGGGAACGAGCCCTCGAACGTGAGATTCTGGCCGAAATTGATGTTGGTGAAGGTGCCAACCTTGTTGGCGAACGCCCAGCCCAGGCCGTCGATGTCTCCCTGTCCTGGCGCGGACGGGGTGAGCATCCCCGAGGTGCAGTTGTACGAGTTGGGCACGCCGCACACGCTCGACGGCATGAAGAACGAGGTAAAAGTCGGCAGTGGGGTTGCCCAGTTCGTGGTGAGGCCGTTCGAATAGGGCGTCGGCGTGGCGCTTACGCCCGTGAGCGTGTTTTCGCTCATCATGAAGGTGCTGCTCGGGCCGTCGACGATGCCGTTCAGCGTCGAACGCACGTTCCAGGGAATGCGAATCGAGCTGGGCACACCCTGGGGCAGGGTCGACTCCGTGAACATCACGCCCGTCTTGACCATGACACCCACCGAACCCGCCCAGCCCATCGCCGTGGGGGCGAGAACAAGCGGACTGTTTATGGGCGTGGTGGTGGGCGAGCCATCCAGTTGACCGCCAATCCAACCCACCGGAAGCGCTTGCCAAAGCGCCATGCCGCCGTTGACCACGTAGCTCAGGTTGCCCTGGTTGATCTGGATCGTGTTATCGTCCGGGCAGCGGAGAATGCCGATGGCCGTGTCAGCGATCTTCAGGTTCGAAGCCTGGCCGGCGATGTTGAAGGCACCCGTGTCGAAGTAGGGCGCGGGCGAACCCGCATTTGAGCCCGTGCTGTAGAAGAACGTCCACTGGTTGTAGAGTTCCTGGTTGTCCATGTAGGGGAGCGTGGGCACAACCCAGCTATACATCGGAACACCGCGCTGGCTGGTCTGGTTCGGAAACCAGGTGGGAACAACCGACCCCGTGGGGAGGGTGTTGCCCGAGGTGAGCGCTGTCAGCGTGGTCGCGTCCTCGCCGAATTCGCCGGCGGGAGGAAAGACGTTCTGGTTGTTGGTGTAACCCAGGACTGCGAGCACGATGTTGCGCATGTTGCTCTGGCACTGGGTACGGCGGCCAGCTTCGCGGGCCGAGTTGACGGCGGGGAGGAGCAGGCCCACCAGGATTCCGATGATGCTGATCACGACCAGCAACTCGATCAGGGTGAAGCCGCGCGGGCGAACCAGGCGGGGACGGGGGGTCATGTTCAGTCCTTTCCACGTGAAGAGGAGTTGCCGATCTTGAATTCTATCGCCGGGGCGCTCAGCCTGGCAAGCAAAGGTCCGCGCCCCTGGGTACGACATTGCGAGCAATGAGAACGATCCGAAAAAACGAAACAAACCAATGGCTGATCGCGTGTTGCGATCCGCAACGACGAGCCGCCCCTCCCTGGACGCATCCGGCGGGGCGGTTGAGATCTGGTTGACTCTTAATCTCTCATACGCCGATCCCTCCTCGTCGTGGCGGATCCGTTACTGGATTCTTCTGCGGTAAACGACGGCATGGCGGAACTGGCCGGCCGCCAGGTGGTTAAAGCCGGTGAGCTTCAAACGGTCGATGAGTACGAATTCTCGGAATCGGGCGCTTGCCCCCGAGGTGCCGGTGATCTCCGGCCCCATGATGTCGAACGCCAGGTAGGGAGTTGCGCTGGCCAGCATGCCCAGATCGCCCTGGCGCTTGACCTCGAAGAACCCAACGGTGATCCAGACGGCGTACTGGTGGGTACGCACGGTGGTCAGGTTCAGCACGCGCTGCATCTCCTCGCTGCGATAGAAGGGATGCTGCCGCAGGTCAGTGCCGTTCGCGCCCAGGTACGGGCTGGGGATCGGAGTCGGGCTGCCGTTGAGGTTTGAGACATTGCTCACCGGGAGTGGAATGGCGGTGAGCGTTGCGCCGGAGGTGAAGACCGCCGCGCTGCCGCCGGGGAAGCTCGGGTTGCCGGACGGCCAGTAGAGATTGACGACGTTGTCGGTGAGCACGACCGCGTTGGTGCCGTTGGTGAGCGGCGGCAGCACTCCGGGCGGGCCGGGCAGGCTGACGGTGGCGAGCGGCGACATGTTGTTGACGTAAGGATCGCCCCCCTCGCTGGCGTGGCTCGGCGCGGGCGAGGTGGCCGACGGCGGCGTGCCCGCGACCCCGAAGTAAAGGTCCGGCATCTGGAACAGCCGCCGGGGCGGAATCGGCGGCGGCAGATAGGGGTAGTAGATGTTCCCCATGGTCGTTGCCGACCCGGGGTAATAGTAGGTGGTTACGCCAGTCGCCGTGGAGGTCGGATAGCCCTGGTTGAACGTGAGCGTTGCACCCGTGGCGGGTTGAATCGTCTCCGGCGCGCGTACGCCGGGATCGGCCGTGTAATACTGCGGAACCGCGCCGGAAAGATTCGGCGTCGTGTTCAAGGGGGGATTGGTGTACCCGGTAGGCGGCAGGGCCGCCGGCCGCATCACGGTGAAGTCGATATCGGGGTAGGAAAGCGCCCGGAAGGGGGTTTCCTTGGGAATCATCGTGCCGAATCCCGCGGGAGCGCCCGCGACCGAGGCCGTGGGCGTGATCGCATAGTTTTGCCCAACGGCGCCGAAGCCGTGGCCGAACATGTAGCCCGAGCCGCCGTGCCGCAACCAGAGGAACTGGACCCACGCCGCCTTGAGCCCCACCGAGGCGATCGGTGTACCCCCGTTGGCCGTGAGGAAGTAATTGGTCACGGGATCGTAAGCGGCGAGCGCGGGGTTACCGTAATTCGCCCCCGCCGTTGCGAATGGATACGCCGAAGCGGGCGACCCGTTGGACAGCGTGGAGGTGACCACCATCGGGATCGGGTTCGCGCCGGCGGGCAACGGCAGTGGAAAATTGGCTGAACCCGGCGTGAAGTTCGCCTGGACGTACGATGGCGTGATCTGGTCGAAATTCAGCCGTGTTTGCGTGAATTGATCCCACGTCGGCCCTGCGCCAATCTGGGGGTTGTACGGGTTATACGATTGCCTGCCGAGCACGCTCAGGAACACTTCCTCATCGATGATGAGGTTCAGGTTGAGCTGGCCCGGGCGCATATCCTGGCGCACCCAGTCGAAGTTGATTCCCTGGGAGACGGTACCGGTCGCGCCCAGGACAGCGCTTGGCACCTCGACGAACTCGAACATCTTGAACCAGCCGTCGGCCGCGTACCCGCCCACGGTCTTACCGGCGGTGTCCACCGAGTTTGCACCGCCGAATCCGGAATAGAAGAACCGGTCGCTCAGGTAGGGGAAGGTGTGCGGCTGGACGGGGGGCGCCAGAACCGCGTACATGATGCCGGCGTAGCTCCAGAGCGGCGTTGAGGCCGTGGCATAGAGCGAGGACGGCGTGCCCCCTGTATTCACAAACCCTGGCCCGTTGCCGATTGTGAACATGTTCCGCCCGGTCCCGCTGTTCTGGGCCGATAGAACCCAGGTCAGGCCGGAGCCGGTCGTGGTAGAGCCCGTGAACGGCGGAATCGCGGGGAGATTCGCATTCGACCCGCCGCCGACGATCGCGGTGCTGAAGAGCGAGCTTGGCACGGTAAGCGGCGTTACGCTGCTGAAGATGTTCGTGACGTTCTGCTGCGAAGGCGCGAATTCGGCGAATTGCTTGGTGAAGAGGCCGGGCGCGGTCGCGGGCACGAGCATGAGCTCGGCCACGCTCGTGAAGTCGCGGTCGTGGAACGGGAAATAGTCCCAGAACTCATTGACGAAACCAGCGGTTGGGAGTGTGGCTCCCATCTCATCTTCGTTGGCCCATCCCATGGTGTGAAAGTAGGGGGCCGTGGCGGCGTTCTGCGTGATGTTGGCCCCCTGGGTTGTGATCGTGTAGATCCCCTGGGCCTGCTGGGGGTTGCCGACGGGAAGGATCGTCGCCAGGGCCGGCAGCGAGTTGTACGTTGGCGCGACGATCTGCTCGCTGTAGCCGTAGTGGGTGTCGATGGCGTTGGTCGGCGTCCCGGCGACCGACATGGGGGGGACGGCATGGCCGCCGCGATAGGGCTGGAACCGCTGCGCTGAGTAGATGGTGTTGACCGTACCCGAGACGCCGCTGCCGTTTGGAGCCGAGCCCGTGCCGTCGACATACGGAATCCGCATGGAGTCGACGACCAGCATGGGGTTGTTCGCGGACACCGGCGCGAAGGGGTTGGCCGGCCTTCTGAGGCAAACCCAGATGTAATACGAACTGTTCGCCGCCGGCGCGGGAACCTTCCAGAGGTACGTATTGGGCGGTGTGCCCCCCGTTGCGCCTGCCCCCTGCTGGAGGCCGGGAATCACGCCCAGGCGCAGACTCTGGGGTGCAAGCCCCGAGGACGCGGCCGGAGTTGTGAAGAATCCCGGCAGGCCGATGGTTTGCGGTTGCAGCGGATTCGGGCCGACGTTGTTGAGGTCGAATGGATCATAGTCGCCGTTGGCGAGCGTCGTACCTGGCAGATTCGAGTTCACCACATTCTGGTTGTAGAGCGTCTGGATCATCGCCGCCGCGGTCATCGGCGGGTTGTAACCGTTGGTGTACGACTGATTGATACTCGCGTAATACGTCCCTGGCTGGAGCGCGCCTGCCTCGTAGACCGTGGTGCTTTGCTTGCCGCCGCTCGAGGCGGCGTACATGGGGGGCAGGTTGCCGAACACATAGAAATAATTCTGGGCGAGCGTCCCCGCCGTGGCGTTGTCCTGCTGTGGGATCGGAATGCTGGTGTTGTTAGCGCCTGCGCGGTTGCCCAGCAGAGGCAGAAGCTGAACATCCTGGCCCGGCACAGGAGTCGGCACGCCGCTGCCGGCGGGTGACGGGAACAGCGAATAGAACGAATCCTGGTTCAGCGGCGTCAGACCGTAGAGATTGCCGTAATAAGGCAACTGGCCGGTGTAGGGATCAGGTCGGCTGTAGGGATCGTCGCCTGCGAACACGATATCCCACGAGCCGTTGCCGTAAGGATCGTTGGCGACGTTGTTGATGTTGTTTCCCAGGTCGAGAATACCAGCATTGACCGTACCGGGCACCATCGCGGGCTGGGTCTGGGTGTTCACGAGCTCGATCATGAAGCGATAGGTTTGCAGCGGCGTGCCGCCCCCCGCGCCGCCGGGTGAGTAGCGGAAGGTGTACGCCATCGCCTCGTTAATGGCGACGGGGTTGTACTCCATGCCGTACTGGTCGAGGTAAATCTGATTGGAAGTAAGGCCCGTGGTCCCCACGAACTGGAGAGTGTACGGCTGGGTCGCGATCGTGGGCGCGGTCGCGCCCGCGGTTGCAAGCTGCGGCGAATAGACCGCGATATCCGGGTTGACCCAGTGCGTCATGGTGGCGTCTGGGTCGCGGAAGTCGATGATATTGATGATGTACTGGCTGAGCTGCGCCCGCTCTTCCGGCGTGTCGATCGCCCGTGGCGGCAGGATCGACTTCATGAGGTTGTAGGTGTCGGTGATCCACTTCTGGCGGATCGGCTCGTTGGGGTCGTTTGAGACCGGCAGGGGATAATTGAGATTGATCTTGCGGTCGCGGTGCGCGAGCGTGGGCGTGGCGATGTAGGGGATCAGGTTCTGGTAGGGGTTGCCGGGATTCAAGGAGAGCTGGGCGAAGCTCGCGCTCTGCGCGACGATGTTGATCGGGTTCGTGGAGATGGCGGTCAGGAACGAGCTGTTGTTGGGGAACGCGCCGCCGGGGTTGTCGTTGGCCCAGACGAACGCGTTGGTGTCGAAGCTGTCGAGTGAGAACAGCCTGCGCCTGCGCTGGCCGTCGAGCCCATTGGTGAGGCTGATGGGCGCGAGCTGCGAGAGCCGGCTGGAAAGCGAGGCGCCGTCGACATCCTGCTGGCGGTAGAGCCATTCCAGGTCGCTCGGGCCGTAGGGCGAATCCAGGAGCGCATTGGGGGTGTAGAGATTCATCTCCTCGGCGTCGTTCACGCCGTCGGAGTTGCGCCCGGGGAAGTTGGAGGGATTGTAGGCGCCGTTGGTCATCAGGTTGGTAACCGAGTTGACCGAGGCGTCGTAGGTGGGAAAGGTTGGCGGCGGATACGGGATCGGCGTCGCGGGGATGCCGAGCGGGAAGTCATAGGGTGCGCCGCCCATGCTCTGGGCGCGGCCGCCGCTGCCAACGTAGGGGAACCGGAACGACTCGAAGCCGTGGAGCAGATTGTTGGTAAGATCCGGGGCGTAGTTCGCACCCGAGGCCCAGGGGTAAATAATCGAGCCCACATTGCCGCCCGCTGCGCCGCTGTAGTTGATCACGCCTGGCGAGCCGGCGGGTCGGTAATAGCTGCTGAACTGAACGCGGCCGAAGGCATCGTAGCCGTTGCTGCTGGGTCCGCCTCCGCCGCCGCCAAGACGCCCGCCCCGCCAGGCGGTGACGAATCCCGTGCCATTGATATCCATGGGGGTCACGAAGCGGCGGATGCGTTCGACTGGAAGCTGGAGTGCGCCTGTGACGTCGTAAAAGTCGCTATCGCCCACCTCGCCCACGTGGCCGAGCGGCATCGGGTCGAAGGCGTTGAAGTTGTCATCGGCGGCATCGCGCGGGGTGCCGTTCACCAGGTCGGTGACGTCGAGCGAGTAGCCCGCGCGGACCTGGTTGTTGTACGCCGGGCCGTAGGTTTGCCCGGTCACATCGGCGTAGGTGGTGCCCACCACGTTCACGAACTGCGGCGTGGGGGGAGTGGCTCCGCCGTTGCCGTAGGGATTGGCGAAGGGAATGCCAGGAACCGAATTCGCCTCGCCCCAGCGCCCGGGAACGGGCGTTGTGGTTCGGGTGACGTACGGCAGGCCGGTGTTGCCGTCGGTCTTGAACGCGTCCGGCACGCCTGAGCCTGAGCCCGGAATGCCCGCGATGCCGTTGGGCATGAAGTACGGCTGCCCTTCGGTCGACGGACCCGTGGAATAGAGCACGAGATCCAGGTCGCCGTTGACGTTGCCGTTGGGAAAATTCTGGATGTTCAGGCCCGGCGACGGATTCGGCTGCGGCCGCGTCCCCGCGAGCAGGTTCCGCAATTGCGTGAGCCGCACGTCCACGCCCGACGAATCGATCTGGCCATTCGACTGCTGGCCTCCCAGTTGATAGTTCCCGTTGATGATCGTGGTGATGGAGGGCGAAAGCGCAGTGAACGCCGCCGGGGGGTCGAGCGTGCTCTTGTCGAACGCATTCTGGAGTGCATAGGTCGGGTCGATCTCGCTGATCGAGTTGCCCAGGTGCGTCGCGTGCGTCGCCCCCATCTGGAAGTTGTACTGCGTGCCGTTCACCAGTCCCTGGATTGTGGGTCCGGTGGGGTTCGCCAGGTTCCCGGCGGTGTTGAGCGGGATCCGGCCGTTGAGCCCGATCACCATGAACGCGAACAGCGGCTTGTAGAGCTTGCCGCTCGCGTTGCGCCGGGCGGGATAGCCCAGGTCAAGCCAGACCGAATCGGTCACGCCGTCGCCGTCGTTGTCGACGTCGTAGGTGATCTTGCCGGTCGTCGGGTCGGGCAACAGGTCGGGGAAGGTGGCTGCGTCGTTGCCCAGCCCCTGAATCGGGCGCAGAATCCGCGCGGCCGAGTCATAAAAGTTGGGGGCAGTGAGCGGCTGCCAGTCGTTGAGCGGAGTGTTGGTGATCGCCCCATTATCGACCCGGATGATCCCCGGCCGGTGGAACGAAGGAATCATCACGTGCCCGTCCGCGCTCTGGATGGCCAGGAACCAGTTGTCGAGATCGCAGGCGTCGTAGTCCTCGTCCATGCCCACCTGGTTGGGCGAGAGGCCGTCGGGATTGAAGCGAAAGTTGCCGTAATACGCCTCGGGAACACTGGTCGTGGGCGAGGGAATATCCGACAGCCCCGCGCCATTGAATGCTCGCAGGAAGCGGCCGTCGAGCACGAACGGGAAGAAGTTCTGGGTGCCGTTGCCGATGGCGTTCGAGTTCAGAAACAGCCCAAACGCCCCCTGGCTCGTCATGCCCAGCGTGGGATTGATGAGCTGGTCGTTGGTGTTGACCGCGTTGACCGTGAACGTGCGATACTGGCCCGAGGTAGTGTTGTCGAACTGGATCTCCAGGGTCTGATCGACGGGTTTGGCCATGCCGGATCCCGGGCCGCCGTAGCTGCCGGTGTAGGTCACCCGCATGAGCCAGCGTGTGAAGTTGTAGCCGAAGAACCCGGGATCGCTGTTGAGGATGTTGGTGGTCAAGGTCAGGTAGGGCTGGCCGGGCGTGCTCGTGACGGCGGTGATGAGAAACGGCTGCCCGGTGGTCGGCCCGACGGCCAGGTAGCCGTTGTTGAACGCGTCGTTGCCGTACATGTCCCGCGCCAGGCTGTGGCCGCGGATGACCGAGCGAACGTCGGCGGTGTCTCCCACGAGCTGGGAAAGCGCGAAGTCGAAGAGCTCGTCAGCCTGGGGCTTGAAGGCGGCAAGCGCGAAGTTGCGCGCATTGATCTTCGCCTGCGCGGAGTAGGCCGCGAACGTGACGGCGATCAGGGCCAGCAGCCCCAGCATCGCCAGCACGAGCACGAGCGCGATTCCTCGCCGACCGCGTGGAGTTCCCCTGGTTACGAGCATGACACGATTCCCCTCGAGCAATCTTCACGGATTCGATCGCACGGCCGAGGCTCCTGCCAACGGCTCGACCGCCAATCGATCTTCATATGCCAATGGATCTGAACGAATCTCCCGCGCCGCTCCCCGTCCAACCGACCCTTCTTGAACTTGAATCGCGATTTGCCACTCCCGGCTCCTGGCGTCCCACTCACAACTTGTCCGTGAAGTCCTGCCTGATCGTGAGCGACTTTACCTTCTGGCCGCTGGGGTCCTGGATCCGGATCTGGATCTGGATGCCCCGGAGAGGCGCAGGGTAAGGGGGCGGATACGACGGATAGACCGGCGGCGTGAACGGCGGCCCGAGCGGGAACCCGGTGGCGGGGTTCACGCCGGTCGCTGGCGCCTGGGTGTACGCGGTCGACCACGAATCCCAGATCCGCCGCATCCGCGTGATGCGGACCGAGTTGTCGCCCACGTTGCCTGTGTAGTTGGGCGCGACCGCGAAGAAGCCCGGCAACACCGGCCCCACCTGGGCGTCGAACCGAAAGTCGGAGGTCAAGGGGGGCATCCGCCCCTCGTGCGCGAACGTCTGGTTCGTGATGTCGTACGCCCCCGCGAAAAACGTGCTCGCGGGGCTGACCGGCGGCCAGAAGAACGGCAGCGGACCGTTATTGGTCGCCGGCAGACCGCCGAGATACGGCGGCGGCGAAATCCCGGCCAGGTTCGGATAAAGCGCGCCTGGGCTCGTGGCGTAGGGCTGATACAGCCGCAGGTCGTCGCCCCAGCCCAGGTCCACGTAGCCGGCGTAGACGTCGTCATAGGCCTTGACGTCGAAGCTCCGCACGTTGGTCATGATCAGGTCGTCTTCCCAGCTACCATTCCAGAGGAACGGATCGGTGGCGCGACCGGCCCCGGAAAAAAAGGCGCTATTCACGGCGCTCAAGTCGGAGTAGGGCTGGGGGTTGACCCGCCAGGGTATCGGCGGCGTGGTCGCCATGTAGCCGGCCATGGGGGGGAGCACGTTGCCGTCGGCGAAGATCGGCACAACGCTTGTTGACCGCGGTACAAGCCCCGCCGGCTGCCCGGGAGGATAGTTATTGCCGCCGAACGAGACGCCGAAGATCGGTAACGTGGGATCGCTCCAGAGCGGCGACAATGTCTCACGCCAGGTCGGGAAACCCCAGTAGGTTTGTAGATAGGGCAAGCCGTTACCCGCGGAGGTGCCGGGCAAGGGCAGGTTGTCAGCCACGTCGAGCGGGTTGTGGTTGAGCATCGACAGGTAAAGGTACGGCGTCTGGTCGAAATAGACCGGCCCGTTCTGCGCGGGGTTGTAGACCACCGGCTCGGGCGAATGGATCCAGCCCACGTTGCCGGTGTTCACGTTGACGCCGCCATAGGCGAAGCCGGCGATGGTCTGGGGCGCGGAGTAGGCTCCTGGAAAGATGTAGGGGAACGCCATGAACTGCAGGAAGGGCGAAAAGAACGGCTGATTATTGATGGGGACGACGTTGTAGAGCGCTGTGTTGATGATGTTGGGGTAGAGTGTGGGATAGAGGTCGGGAACATTATCGCCGTTGACGTCGTCTGGGATCCCGTCCGCGCCGACCGCGGCGTTCGCCCCCACGCCGGTCATGAAGTCGTTCGCGAACCGGGGCGAGGGAAATCGGTTCTCACGGTTGGTGAGATCGCCGAGCGAGTTGGCCACGATCGCCACGCTGCCGTTCGCGGTTGCCGCGGGGTGGGCGGAGAGGTCGTTCATCGACTGCCAGCTTGTGGCCACATTGCCAAGCGCGCTTGGCGCGGGGGCGACGCCGAGCGCGTCCAGGTTGTGGACCATCTGGTAGATCCCGTTCTGGCTTTGATTGCGGTCGGGATCGACCAGGAGGACGCGGCGATACAGGCTGCCGTTGCGGACAAAGTAGATGATCTCGGCGTACTGGCTGGTGACCATGATCGGCTGCGAGGCCAGGTAAACCTGTTGCTGGGCCGCGTTCAGATTTGCGAACGAGCCGCCCGGCGGCGGCAGGTAGATCCGCCCCATGAACGGCCGGCCGGGGGGTGCCTTGGCGGTGAAGCGCAGGTAGTCGTCGGAATCTTCCCCCTGGGTGTCGGCGAATTCATTCTCGCCGTACTCGAAATAGCCTTGGCCGTTGTTGGGATCGAGCGGCGGGGTGAACCGCGCCGTGGCCCCGGCCAGGTCGGCGCGAATCGTGGAATCGAGCAGCCG
>DAIDHX010000017.1 GCA_027451885.1 Planctomycetales bacterium | reverse complement strand
TGCAGGATCGAGCCCCAGGCGGGAGAGCCACCAGACGTCGATGCGCGGCATGCCGAGCAGATGCCCGATGCCTAGGCGCACAAGCGTTGGACTCTCGTCGGCTGCGATTAGCATGCCGCCGGGCCGCGTTACTCGCGCCATTTCGCGAAGTGCCTGGGCATGATCCCGAAAATGATTAAAGCCGCCGACCGTGAAACAGGCATCGAAGACTCCGTCATCGAAAGGGAGCGACTCGGCCTCGGCCCATGCCAGCCGCCCGCGAAGCGCAGGATAATCTCGCTGGCAGTTGAGCAGTCGGCGGCGTGCCAGGTCGACGCCGTAGACGCGAAAACGCGAGTCGAGATGGGGCACGTTGTCGCCGTCGCCGATTCCGACCTCGAGCACTCGGATGTCCGAGGCCGAAAGGGAGTCGAGATGCTTGAGGATCTGTCGCCTGGCCTTGCGGATCCCGCCCACGGCCCGCAGAAACGCGCGTTCCCACGGCCTGAATCGAGCCCAGCCAGGGCCGTCATAAAACGCCGCGGCGATTGCGTTCGGGCCTTCGAGGGGACCGATCGCCTCGACGATGTCGTCACGCACGGTCCTACCGCACGCGGCATCGCGGTAGAGCGCGTACTCCACGGGCGGCAGCGGGGGCGATTGGTCAGAGGCATGGATCACGCATCGCCTCCTAAAAATCCACATGAAGCGCGCGGGGACCGGCGAGCCGCATGAGCGCATCAAATGCAAAATCAGGCATGTACTTGAGAATCGTAAGGCTGATTTTCATATCCCAGGGAAAGACGCAATTCCGCGGCCGGCGTTCGACTGCTCGAGCCAGGTGGCGGGCAGCGGCTTCGGGCTCGATCATCCGCACCTTGTGTTGGTAAGGGATCTCGCTGCACATCCGGGTGCGCACAAAGCCGGGGCAGACCGTGGTGATCGAGATCCCCCTGCGCGAGAGCCCAGGCCGGAGCGCTTCGAGATAGGCGATCAAGGCGGCCTTTGATGCGGAGTAGGAGATCATCCAGGGGAAGCCGCGATAGCCGGCCATGCTGGCGACGCCGATCAAGTGTCCGCGCCCACGCGCGATCATGCCGGGAAGCACGGCTTCGATCGAATGCGCGACACCGACGAGATTCACTTCGAGCGTATGCTTGAGATCGCTCGTCTCGAGCTGGGGCACGAGCGTGAGCGAGCCGATCCCCGCGCACGCGAGCAGGACGTCGATCGGGCCGACCCGATCGGCCAGCTCGGCGACTTGCGTCACAAGCGCATCGCGGTCGCGCACATCGACCACAGCGCCTGCAACCTTCGCACCTGAGCGCGTCAGATCGTCGACGAGTGCATCGAGTGCGCGGCTGTCGCGATCGATAAGGGCCAGGGGATGACCTTTGCGTGCGAGCTCAAGCGCTGTTGCGCGGCCGATCCCGTGGGCAGCGCCCGTGAGTAAAACCGTGTCTTTCATGGCTGCGTCCTTGAAGCAGGTACGGTCGAATGTTGCTCGAGCAAGAATTCCTCCACCAGGGCGACGAACGCCACGGCGTTCTCTTCTGGCGCTCGGTGCCTGGCGTCTGGAACCAGGCGTTGCCTGCACCGGGGCATGAGCTCTGAGAGGCTCGCTGCCGTGGCCAGGAATGGGGATTCCGAACCGAAGAGCGCAAGAGTCGGCTGATCCACAGAACCGATGCATTCCAGCGTCAGGCCAGCCTCAGCCTTTGCGTCCTCGCCGCAGGTCGTGTGTGCCAGTCGCATGAGCCGTTTGAAGCCTGGCAAGCCCACTGCCTGGCGAAATTTGAGCAAACGCTCTCCCTCCAGATGCATCACCTGATCGAAGAATCGCGCCAGGTCGTACCAGTGCTCGCCGGAAAGCTCCACGCCCGCGTTGGCTGCCTCCTGGCGAAAGCTCTCCCAGTGTCCCCAGCGATTGAGATCCTCCAGATGCCTGAGCGCAGCGAAGCTGGGGTCTGAAAGCACGAGCGCCGTGATTCGTTCCGGGTCGATTACCGCGGCATGAAGCGCGATCACTCCGCCAAAGCTATGCCCGACCACCGCGGCGCGCTCGATCCCAAGCGCGTCCATGATCGCCAGCAGGTCGCGTGCTTGATCGGCCGACGTATAGCCGGAGGGTGAGACATCGCTATAACCATGGCCTCGCAGGTCGTACGCCGTTGTCCGAAACGACCGGCTGAGCGTGCCCAGGAGCTGGCTCAGGAACCAGATCGAAAGGTCGCCAGTCATGCCGTGCACGAGCACAACGTCTGGGCCTTTGCCTTGTTGCTGGTAGTGAAACCCGATTCCAGAGGCCGTGATTCGTGGCATGGTACGGTTCCGCTTGAGTGGCTGGTGGAAGAGACTTTCTCAGCGCTCGCCCGATTTCGCGAGCTGAATGTGGAGAAAATCGACGAGCTCGCCGATTGCGAAGTCGCGCTCGGATCGGGATCCGATATCGGCCATCATGAGGTTGAATGGGATCGCGCGGTCGTAATGCTCCTGGATCGCCTCGCCGAGTACAACGGCATCGATTGAGGCGAGCCCGAGGTCGGCGAAGAAGCGGGTCTCGTGCTCAAGCGATCCCAGCCCCGCAAGCCCCAGCCGCGCTTCCAGAATCGCGGCAAGATCGCGCTGGATCTCATCACGATCGGGTGCTGTGTTCATTGTTGCATACTCCGACCCAGAGACCAGGCGTAGCGGTATGCGCCGCGTTGCCCGGTTTCGAAGGATTGATCCTTGGAGAGGTTGAAGGTCTCGCCGCCGTCGATCCTGGATAAAAATGCGGCCGGTTTTGCGTCCGGGTCCAGGGACGCGATCGCGATCGCGGCCTCCGGGGCCGTCGCGACAGCCACAGCAATACGCAGGTCCGCATGCCCGAGGTCGCGCACATGCGTGCCTGTGGGGGATTCCGCGACGAACTCGAGATCGACCGGAAAACGCTCGCCGAGGCCGCGGGCCAGCAGTACCCTGCGCATGGCGTCCTTGGCCGCGACCGCGGCGAAAAGCCGGCGAGTGCGATCTCGATCGCCAAGCGCCCTCTGGCGCTCGAGTTCACCAGGGCAGAGCTGGGTTTGTTCGAGCACGTCGCGCCATACGGGCCGCGTCATGTCGAGCGGTGGCTCGAGCCAGACCACGCTGGAGCCGGCGGGGATCGCGGTTGCGAGCGGCTCGGCGACCAGATAGTGGTTCGCCTGGCGAAACGCGTCGCGATAGCGGCCTGGCCAGTGGAAGCGCCAGTCTTCCCAGCCCTGGATACGCATCCAGACCGTGCCGTCGGGCCGCACGATCTCCGCGCGCGCGCGGATGCGGTGATGGTCGGCGTGCTCAATGGCGATGCGGCACGAAACATTGGTTCCCTCGGCCGGGCGTGCCCCTTCGAGTTCAAGCAGGGCCATGCTGAGGGGGAACATCACATCGCCTTCATCCGCCGACCAGTCGAGCCCCCATGCACCCAGAATGTGCGTGAAGGTGTCGAGAATGATCACGTCGTGCTGGAATGTTGCCGGTTGCCCTGAGCGCACGAGAGGCGCAAAGGGAAGTACACGTAAATCGGCGTCGATCCCTTGTGGTCCGATCATCCCCATGCGTGAGGTTGCTTGTAAAGGCGGGCCGTGGAAGAGCCAGCCCTCGTCATACATGGTGTGCGCGGTGAACCGGCCTGGGCGGGCGTTCGCAAGCCGCCACGGCCTGGCCGATTGAGGTTCACGAGCCCGCGCTTCAAATGTGGCAACCGCCTCGAAGATCGGTTGGGCGAGTTCGTCTCGACCCGCGCTTCCGCGATTGTGGATCCTCACCGCCACGCGCTCGTCCCTGGTGGAAGTCAAGCGCTGTGCGCGAATCTCAAGCACCGGAAGATCACGCTCGTAAATCACCCATTTACGCGCGATCACATCGGCGAGCGATGTAAGGACAAAATCAGGCGACGCCAGAATCGCCCCTGCCTCCGCGGCCATTTCCGCCATCATCGCGAAGGGAACGACAGGAAGTCCCTTAAGATTCGAATCAAGTGCGGACGTGCGTCTGCCTCCCAACGTGTGATGCCTGGCGATCGGATCGTGGACGGGGTCGAGCGTGTACCGCGAGATAAGCTCCCGCGCTGGAATGTGCTCGAGAATGCGCCCCAGCCAGGGACCGGGTGAACGCTCGGCCGCGGGAGCAAGGGCTTCTGAATCTGGCTCATCGGCCCAATCGAATGTGAAATCCTCGAGGTCCTCGACGCCGCTCGATGCACTTGCCAGGTGTGCGCAAACGACCTCGCGCTGGATTGCCAGGAACCTCCGCATTGTTTGTTGATAGTCGATGAGCGCGGTCGTGACTCCGGCGTCGTCAAGTGGGCATGACGTTGGGGCGGAACTGACCTGGCGCGGGCGGCGTCTTGCGTGGAGAAACGACCAGTCGACTCGCGCCCCGTGCGCGAAGAGAGCGGCGGTCAGATGATTGAGCTGGGTAATGCCGCTTCTACGCGGCAGATTGGCCGCGATGGCGAACGATGGTTTGCCACGGAGCGTGTCGTCCACAAAGCCGGCGAGATTGCCGCGGGCGCCCACGTCCACAAAGACACGGACGCCGGCGTCGTGCATGGCGAGCACCGTCTCGCGAAAGTCGACCGACCGCGTCCACTGGGCTTCTGCCTGAGCACGAAGTACACGCGGTTCGTTGCTCATGCGCCCCTTGATCGCGCAGGAAAAAATGGGGATGGCGGGGGCGCGCCATTCGAGGGTGTTGAGGAATTTCGCAACAGGTTCCATCACGGCTTCGAAGTCAGGCGTATGATAGGCACGTTCAAAGGGCAGGACCTCGCAGGGGATGAACAGCCTGGCGAGCCGGGAAACCATGCATTCCACCGCCTCGGGTGAGCCGGCCAGGACGACCTGGTGCGGGCAGTTGTCCATGGCGACTCGAAGGTCGCTGCGCCCGATCTCGTGGCAGAGCGCCTCGACCTGATCTCGCCCGGCCGCAATCGCAACAAGCCGCGCCGCGGGGATTTCACCCGAGCGCTCGAAGTCACGAAAGATCGCCCCGAGTCGCGCGAGAGCATTTTCCAGCCGGCGGTCGGCCGCGAGCGCACCCGCGGCCGCGAGTGCGAGCAGCTCACCGCTCGAATGCCCGGCCACCACATCGGGCGACAGCCCAAGCTTGCGCAGGAGCTGGTACATCGCCCATTGCACGCTGAGAACAACATTGACCGCCGTCGCGGCATCCCAAAGGCCGTCCGTGCCATGACGGTCCGAGGCAAAGAGCTGGTCGCTCGGTAGGATCGCCTCGCCAAGCTCACAGGCGATCCGATCCGCGATATCGAGTCGATCGACAACCTCCGGAAAATGCAGGGCCAGATCGGCCATCATGCCGGGATACTGCGATCCTTCGCCAGGAAACAGAAACGCCAGACGACCGGGACGATCGATCAAAGGTTGATCGAAATAGTAAACTCCACGCCCATCGCGCAGATTGGGTTTGCGTGGATCCAGAAGTCCGCGTATCGCCGCTTGTAGCCGGTCTTTGAGATCCGCGCAGGAACTGGCCACGAGCCCGAGCCTCGCGGGCTTGAAGGGATCCATGGCTTGATTCATCTCAAACGCAAGGTCAACGAATGGCCGCGAACTGGATCGCTCAAGCTGCGAGAGGATCGTTTGCGCGTGTGAGATGAGCTCCCCCCGGTCAGACGCGGCGAGCAGGATCGACTCGGTCTCCCAGGTCCGAAGCGGTCCCGGTTCGAGTCCTCGCTCGGGAAATTCCTGGAGAACCAGACACACGGGCGGGGCTGGAGCTCGATCCAGCAGAACGATCGCGGTGCGCGGGGAATCGGGATCGTTCTGAACCCAGGGACGATACCGCTTCTGGTCGCTCTCGTGCGCGGGCGGTATCACGCGATGGAAGAGTGCGAGGGATTGTCGAACGAGCCCAGGATAGCCTGCCGCCGGCCGCGTGTGAGCAGGCACGAGCCGTGGGTTCGAGTCCTCCATTCGATGGATTACGGCGTAAATGCGATCGCCGGACCGCCTGGCGTCTTCGAGTCTCTTGAGCACAAGCGCGAAGGCGGTTGAGCCATCGTCCGCGCCAGCGAGCACGATGTCTCGTTGCAAGAGTGCGAGATTCTGGATCGCGTCCGTGATTGGGGCGAGGCAGGGCACACCGGCCCCGCGCTGAGGATCGATTCCCGCGTCTACAAGAGCGTTCTCGCACGCGCTCGGGTTCGGTTCAGCCGCGTCCAATCGGAGCGATGCGTCGGGCGCACCCGCGACGAGTCCTTCCCAGTAAGCGGTCAGGTCATCCGCGGTGGGGGATCGCGCGCTCATGCCCACGATCGCCACCGGCCGCGCGATCGGGATCATCGAATCAGCTCCGCAAGCTCTGCCTGCGCAGGCCGGCGCATGGGGGCTTCAAGCGTGCCCAGGCTCGACGCGTGAATGACCTCAACATCTCCCTTGCGGCCGAAACGAAGCTCGTCGAGTAGAAGCCGGGCGCCTGCCTCGGGTGTGATCATGCCCAGTCCCGAGCGCTCGAGATGCGTCTCGATGCTTGAGACCATCCCCACACCGGACCATGGGCCCCAGATGATCGACGCAACTCGACCCCGCACGCGTTTGTCGAGCCAGAGCGCAAGCTTGTTGAGAAGCTCGTTGGCAGCCGCGTAGTCGGATTGCCCCACGTTGCCGAACCGGCCCGCGATCGAGCTGTAAAAGACGGTGAACGCAAGCTCGGCCGAATCGATTAACCGCATGAGATTGAGTGCGCCTGACAACTTGGTCGCGAGCACGCGGTCGAACGAGTCGATCGATTTGTCGCGGATCAGCTTGTCCTGGATCAACCCCGCGCCGTGGATGACGCCGCGGAAGCCACCGTGGTGAATGCGGAATTCCTCGAGAATAGGCGCGAGCGCGCGTGTGTCACATACATCCACAGACGCGTATTCGACGACGGGACACAGTCCACGTAGGAGCTTGAGATTGGCTCGGATCTCGCGTGCTTTCCGAAGCGAGCGATAACGCGACTCGATCTCGGCGGGCCTGGCCGCCTGCCCGCCTCGAGTGATCTGGGTATGCAGCGCGGCCTTGATCTCGGATTCGTTCTCGAGATCGCGGGTCGCGGCTTCCTCGTCCGCTTGGGGATGAGGGCTAGACCCAAGAATGAGCAGTCGTGGCTTCCACGCGCGGGCGAGCTCGACGAGCCCGAGCGCGGTGACGCCGCGGGCGCCACCCGATACCACGATCGACCCGCCAGCGGGAAACTCGAGCCGCGAGGTCGCGCGATCCAGAGGCGCTGGCTGTGATTCGAGCCTGAGCCTGCGATTGCCATCACGGATCACCTCAACCCAGCCGTCGCTGGCGAAAAGCTCCTCGACAAGGTCGATCGCGGTTGCGCTGGGCTCCTTCACACCGTGGAAGTCAATCACCCGCGCGCGGACGCCTGGCCATTCGCGGGCGAGCGTCTTGACCAGGCCAGCGACCGCACCTTGACCTGGTGCGCCAATGCTCTGCGGCGACCATTCCAGACGGTTCGAACCCGCGACGGCCGCGAGAAACACCGAGCCCCCTTGCGTGGAAGCGTGCTCCAGGTCGCCTCGCACTGCCTTGGCGAGCAGGAACAGCCCCTTCACATCGCGATCGATCCGCTCCGTCCATGCGAAGTCGACAGCAGCGCACGAAGCCAGCGGCGACGCGTGAATAACCCCTGCGATTGGGCCTCGTGCGCGAATTCGGCGAACCGCGTCCTCGACGGCGCTGGGTGACGTCCAGTCGAGCCCTCCTTGCTCACTCCCGAGCTCATCGACACCGATGCCCTCTTGCTCGAGCCGTTGCTTGAGCGCTTCGGCAATGCCCTGGCCATCGTCGGTTACGATCACGCGTCCGCCAGGCGCGAGCCCAATCGGAGCCGCGGAAATCGGCGCAGGCACAGCCTGGATCAGGCTGCGCATAACCGCAGGCGCGCTGTGGCCGGCCGCGTGCTCCACGACCGAGGCCAGAGTCCGCGCACGCGCGAGTGTGTCCATCGCCGCGCCCGAGCGCGTTCGTTCCTTGAGTGCGGGGAACTCATCACGCAGCTTGCTCAGGATCTCCACGCGCTTGATCGAATCGATACCAAGATCGGCCTCGATGTCGAGCTCGAGTCCGAGTGTTTCGAGCGGGTAGCCCGTGCGATCGCGGACGATTTCCAGCAAGCGCCTGGTGATCGTTTCACGATCGGCCGGGAGCGGGTTGCGTGCGAGTTCTCGCGCCGTCTCCGCGGTCGCCGCCCGGAGCGTACTCTTGTGAGCATGACCATTTGTGGATGGAGCCGATGGGTGACTTTCGACCTTCTGGCCGTTTCTCTCTGGGGACGGTTCGGGGCTCGACCTGGCTTGTGCATCGAGGCCAACGCCTGGCGCGATCGCCGCCCTGGCTTCGCCAGGCGGAACGCCTCGAGTTCCCAGGTACGCGAGCATGGTCGCCTTTTGTGTCTCGAGAAACGCTCGCATCGTCTCCTGGAACGATTCCATCACCCGATCTACGCCGGCTGTGCGCGGGCCAGGCTGGGGATGTTTATGTGATTCGGCCATGATTTCACGGGAATGTGCAAGATGCCGAGGGAGTTCAGCGGCAGGTTTCGATGATCCGAGCGTACCGTTGCGTATCGAGCTCGGCGGCTGGGCGGCCGAAGTGGCCTCAGATCCCAGCACAGCTCCCAGGCGCCGCGGCTCTGGCCCGTGAATGGGCCGGGTGCGTGCGCCGTTGACAAGCCAGGTCGAGGCCGTGACCGGCTCGGCCCATTCACCGCTGGGGAGATTCTCAAGATCGAGCGTCCGGACGCCCCGATCAGCCGTCAGGCTCTCCAGGTTAAACTCGACCCCAGCCGCAGCGAGTTTTGCCAGTCCGCGCAGAAGGGTGAGAAGACCCGGTTGGCGTGACGCGTCGAATGACACGACGGCGTGCGGCTTTTCGCCAAGCGTTGCTTCCACCAGGGGCGCGAGTATTGAGCCTGGACCCGCATCCAGGAAGACGCGTGCCCCGGCGTCGTGCATTTCCTCGATCATCCGCGAGAAAAGCACGGGATTCTTTAAATGATCACCCAGGCGTGCGGCGATTGTTTCATGTGAGTCAGGATGGGGCGCGGCGTCGAGATTGGCGTAACCGGGGGTCGCGGGCGCCTGAGTGATTCGCCTGGCGGCGAGCCTGGCGAAGGGCTCGGCGGCGGCCGCGACCGACTCCGTATGAAATGCGCCTGAAACCTCGAGCTGGGTGGCCATCAACTCACTAGCCCGCGCGCGCTCGATTAGCCGCTGGATCGAATCGGCAGGTCCGGCGACGACCGTCTGCCGGGGTGCGTTCCAGTTTGCAATGGAAACGCCTGGCAATGCGTGGAGCAGCGTCTCAATCTGATCTCCCGCGGCGCTAAGGGCCGCCATCGCACCCGGGCGCTGCGCGGCGGCCTGGGCCATCAGCCGCCCTCGCTCCGCTGCAAGTACCGCGAGCGCATCGGCTGTGATTGCTTCGGCAGCGTGGAGTGCAACCAGTTCGCCAAAGCTGTGTCCGGCCAGGAAGTCGGGCTCGATCTCAAGCTGCGTGAGCAATTGCACAATCGCCGCGCCGGCCGCCGCGAGCGCGGGTTGCGCTCGCTCGGTTGCCGCGAGCGCAGCCGCATCCCCTGCACGCGCCTCGTCGTCGAATCGAGCGGGCGGAAAGATGTACGCGGTGATCCGTTCGTGCCCCGACGTGGCGAGTGCCTGGTCAACCGCGGCGAACGCCTGGCGCACAGCGGGGAAGGCCACGGCCAGCTCGCGGAGCATTCCCGGGCGCTGCGCGCCTTGACCAGGAAACAGCACGGCAAGCTTGGCATGACCGAAGCGCGGTGCGGACGCCAGGTGGATGCCGGTGGGTGAATCCAGAGTCGTTTTGCCCGCATCGATCGCAGCGATTGCACGCGTCAGGCCAGACTTCAGCTCATCCAGATCGGACGCAACGATTGCCAGCACCGCCCGCGCAGGGGACTCAGTGCTGCCTCGATTCGCAATGGCAAGGGTGTGGGCCAGGTCCGCGAGTCTGGGGTTCGCGCCATTGTTGAGCGCCGCGAGCAGGCGATCTGCCGCGGATCGAAGGCGGGCCGCCGTTTCGGCTCGCAAGACAAAAAGCTCGGCCGGCCAATCGAGGAGTGTGGATTGCGGCTGCGGCGTGAGATTCGCGGGGTACTCTTGCAATACCGCGTGGAAATTGGCTCCGCCGAAACCGAATGCGCTCACGCCGGCAGCACGAGGGCGTTCGAAATCGGGATGAAACCAGGGCGTTGCCTCACCGCGGAGCGTAAGGGGGCCATTCTTGAGATCGAGTGCGGGAGTGGGCGCTGTGACTCCGATCGTGGGCGGGAGCACCTTGTGATGGAGGGCGAGCGTTGCATTCAGGAGCCCAGCCAGTCCCGCGGCGCACTTGGTATGGCCGATCATCGACTTCACGGAGCCGACGACACTCGATCCCGCCTGGGCGCCCGCCGAGCGGAGGAGGTTGCCGAGTGCTTCGAGCTCCACCTGATCGCCGAGTGCCGTGCCGGTACCGTGAGCCTCCACATATCCGATCCGGGCGGGTGAAAGCCCCGCTTTGGCGTACGCGCGTTCGAGCGCGCGCGACTGCCCGGCGACGACGGGTGCTGTCAGTCCCCGCGCCTTGCCGTCGCTTGATGCGCCCACCCCCTTGATGACCGCGTAAATCCGATCGCCGTCGCGCTCAGCATCCGCCAGGCGCTTGAGCACCACGAACGCCGCACCTTCGCTGATGACGATCCCGTTCGCACCCGCGTCGAACGGACGGCATCGACCACCCGGCGAAAACGCCTGGGTCTTGCTGAAGGCCAGATACGTGAAAGGATTCTGCACGGTATCGACGCCGCCAACCAGAACAAGATCGGCTGCCTCGCTCTCGAGCTCGCGCACACCGAGGGCAAGCGCGGCGAGCGACGACCCGCATGCGGCGTCGACCGTGTAGTTCGCGCCGCCGAGATTGAGCCGATTGGCGATCCGCCCCGCCGTGACGTTCAACAGAAAGCCAGGGAATGAATCCTCGGTCCATTCCGGCAAGAGTGGTAGGCAGTCTGCCGCGGTCTGTGCTCCCCCAACACGGCTTGATGCTGTGAGCATGGGGAGATACGAGCGAACCGCGTAGCCCATCGCAAGCTGAGCCGCTCCCCCTCCCATGCCAAGCACGACCGCGGCCCGATCCCTCGCGAACCCGCGCTCGGCGTATCCCGCGTCCGCAATCGCCGCACGGGCGGTCTCAAGCGCAAGCAATTGCGCAGGCTCGATCGAAGGTAAACTCGCCGGCGGCATGCCGTATCGAAGCGGGTCGAACGGTACGTCGGGAACGAACCCGCCCCACTTCGAGATGATCTTGTCAGGCGCTGTGGGATCGGGATCGTAATATAAACGCCAATCCCAGTGGTCGAGCGGAACCTCCGTTACCGAATCGATCCCTTTGAGTGTATTGGACCAAAATCTCGGAAGGTCGATGGCGCCGGGGAAGATCGCGGACATCCCCACAATCGCAATATCCGACGGAGTTAACCTGTTTGGCCGAGAGCGAGAGGCGGATTCGGGCGCGGCGTCGTATCCGCTTGCAACCTCGGCATGGAGCTCGGCGATGGTGGTCGCGTCTGTCCGCAGCCCGGCCGTCTGCCCGAGCATGTAGAGTCCCTCGACGGCCTGGGTTGCCGAATCGACCGCGGCGAGCTCCGATCCCGCTCCCTCAACACGCGCGAGTCCCTTGCTGGCAATGCGCAGCCGGCCAAGGTTCAATCGTTCAAGCTCTTCTCGGATTTCATCCGGCGTTCGACCCTCGCTCAGGAGTCTCGCCTTGACTGTGGCGAAGCGCTCGACGAACGGTGTTGGCGCCACGCGAACCTGGTGGCCTGTTCCCGATTCGAGCAGCACCGTCCGCCGGCACCGCAGCACTTCCGCTTGATACTCCGGCACGATCGCACCCGAAGCAACGGCTTCTCGCGTGAAGAGATAGGGAGTTCCCATCAGGACCCCGATCTTTACACCTCGAGCCGCGATTGGCGCAGCCATGCCAGACACGACCGCCGCCGAATGCCTGTCATGAATTCCACCGGCGAACACAAGCCAGATTTCGGCGGGATCGAGACCGCGGTCGAGCGCATCCTCGATTGTGATGATCGCCTGTTCCCAAAGGACCAGGCTGGAACGTGGGCCGACGTGTCCTCCGCACTCGCGGCCCTCGAGCACGAACCTTCGGGCGCCCTCACGGAGATAACTCTCAAGTAGACTGGGCGAGGGTGCATGCAGAAACGTGGCCACGCCCTTCCTGTCGAGGGCGATCCCTTGGTCTGGCCGACCGCCGGCAATGATGGCGAAGGGCGGGCGCACACGCTCCACGGCCTCAATCTGCTCGCGCCTGAGCTCCGGCGAAACGAAGCCAAGTATCCCCACGCCCCACGGCCGATCCTCAAGCAGCCGCGACGTCTCCTCGAGGAGCGGCTGAACCTGCTCAGCCGTCATCATGGCGAGAGCCAGGAACGGCAAACCACCGCCCCGTGCGACCTCAAGCGCGAATGCAGGGACGTCGCTCACCCGTGTCATGGGGCCCTGCAAGATCGGATAACGCGTACCAAGCGCCCGGGCAAGCGGGGCGTTCTCAGCCAGGGGATTGAGACGTCTCGCCGCGGCGAGTCCCTCCTCAATCGCATTTGCGTACGCTCGTACCATGCCGCCCGTCGTCACATGCTCGCGAGCCAAACGCGCTGAAAACGCCGCATCCTGCCCCAGCGGCAGAGCCTCTCGATCGAGCCAACCAGGCCGAGTAACCTGTTCACTCATCGGCAGTGAGGACCTGGAGGAAGAAACCTCACTCCTTGGTTGCACGCTCGCTCGGGCGGGTGCGATGAAGCGAAACCCGCTCTTCGCGGCAGGTACCCAGATCGTCTCGGTTCCGTCCCAGTGCTCGGCTCGTTCTCGCAAGCGGTCACGCACCGGCGACTCCGCCGCCAGCAAAACCGCGCCATCGAGCACCACTCCACGCGCTCCAGCGAGTACACAACCCGCTGCACCCCGGGGACCGACTCCACCACGCACCCAGATAGGAGCTTGCGTGCAATTCAGTAAAGACTGCAAAAGGATATAGGACGACTCTTCGCTCGCGAGCCCGCCCGCCTCATGGCCCGCGATGATGATTCCATCCGCCCCTGCACCAAGCGCAGCGGCTGCGTCCTCGCGCGATGTGACCTCCGCCAGTACCAACCTCGAGCGCAGACGAATCGTCTGGATCGCGCTCTCAAGCTGCGAATGGTTGTCCTGGACGAGCAAAACAACCAGGTCCAGCCCAGCGACAGGTCTGGTTGACCAGGACGACTTGAGAACCTGATCGACGAGCCCCCTGACACCGAAGGATTGGCAATTTAGGCGATCCAGGTTAGAAAAGGCGTCAACGTGTTCTGCTTCGGAGGTGTGCTGGAAATCGAGAACGCCCAGCCCGTGAGCACGTTTCGCTGCTGTGACAAGTCGGTATCCTCGTGGACCTTCGGGCGCGTAGACAACAATCCCTGGAAGCGCATCGACGTTCACGGTGCAAACTCCTGTGGCGTAGCCCCGCTAATATACCAGACTTTACGCGTTGAATCGGACGGATGTGATCGAGGGGACCGTGAGGCGAGGGCTGGCTTTATTGCCTTTCGCGGTGGCGATGGTTCAGCGAGCTCGACGCGTTGTCCGGATTGTCCGGGATTCGCGTATCTCAATTTCGGAGAATTGTGTAAGGGAGGGTCGCGAGCGAATGGAATGACTCGCGGGACGTCGTTCCTCTCATCGGGGGAGGCTGGAATGCGGGTGCCTGGGATTGAGTTTGCCGGATCTCGTCGCTGGGCTCTTTCAACGGGAGGGCTGCTGGGGCTGTCTTGCCTGGCTGGGACTGTCCGAGGAGCTGACGCCGGGCTGGCCGTGCGCCTGGCCATGAGCCTGGCTGGAATGAACAACCCCAGGCTCTCGGCGATACCGATCGGCACGCTCATCAAGGATAAGCCGCCCAAGGGATGGTCGCACCTGGTGCTCAAGTCCATCCCCCGCCTGGCTTCCGGAGATCGCGACAGCTTGCCCGAATCCGCCAACAAAACCGCCACGTTGTTCCGCATGGTAATTGTTGCGAATGTGCGGCCAACCAACCTCGACGAGCAGGAATTCCGGCTCGAACGCGTTGGAATCGGCCTGTGCGTCCCGCGTGATGAGGATCAGGATATCGTCGTCTCTGCCGACAGGCTCGATGCCCTCGGTGTACATCTTTCAACCGTCGAGCGACTGGTGCTCGACTCCGCCGAGGCTGAGCTCGCTGAGGGGCGAATTATCGCCCGGACTGCCACGTTCGCGCTCTTCCGGACTCCAACCACGCTTGTCGTGGCAGGCAAGCATCGCCGAGTGAGTCTCTACTACGCATTTTGCGTGGATCGAAAGAAGGGGACGCTCGATGTCGGAGTCTGGGCCATGCGCCCGGAAAATGAACCGCAGCTTCCTCCGTCAGCCATGGTCAAGCTGAGCGAAGAGGTTGTTTTCGATTGCGGACTGGATGTGCAAGCCAAGCGGATCCTGGGGGCCGTGCCCTATTCCTGGTCGTTCGCGATGCAGAATCTGCCTCCAGGTAGGTCGTTCCGAATTCCTGGTCCGCTCGGCGAAAAGATCGCTGCCACGGCCAAGCATCCTGATCGAGAGAATCACGCCGAACTCGAACAGGCGCTGCTGGAAATCATGCGAGAGCCCGCCGCTCGAGGCGCGGCGGATGCGTCTGAACCTGTCAACCGGGCGGTTTATCGCCAGACGACGCCCCCGCCCGGCTACCGCGACGACCATTAATCCGCTCCAGTTCGCGCCTGAGCCGGCGGATCTGATCCTGAGCCGCCACCGAAATCTTCGACCGCAAAATCGGCGCACCCTGGAACCAGGCATCCGGCTCCAGAAACGCCAGGTGCATTTCGACCAGATTCGCCCCGGGGATACCCGCAAGTTTGCTGATCTTCGTATAGCTGGCGCCTCCCGCGTACGGCTTCAAACCCACGGCTGGCTGACCGCCCTTTGAAACCGAACGCCAGCCGGACGCATTCGGGGCCTCAAGTCGCGGCTCCGTCACCGATCCAATCACGATCGACTTGCTGCTTTGTGTCACGACCACATGATTCGTGGCCTCGATCTCGATTCGATCCAGCAGCCGCGACCGAACGTGCACATACCAGGACCTCACTCCGCTGGTCGTGGCGCCGGCGCTCGAGTCAGCAAGCCCAGCCGGTCGCACAAGACGCGACTCGAAGACCATGTTCGCGGCCTCGACCTGCTTTCCATCCGCTTCCTGGGCCTGTCGCTCCGGATCGAGATCCGCGAATTCGCCCCGCACCACGAACCACAAATCCGCCTGCCGGACGATCTCCTCCTTCAGCTTCAGGTCGTGGACTCGCAGGATGAATGGTGCGGTCACCGAGTCGCGCAGCAGCTCGTCGACTGCGCGGCCTCCCTTCGCGAGCTCCTCGAGCCGCTTGCGACTCGCCTCGGCCCCGTCTCCGTCACGCAGCAAGGGCTCAGGGAACCGCACCCGGCGCTCCTTCACGTTCCAGCCCTCACCAACAAGCTGGACGAAAACCGGATTACGGGCGTGCGCTTGCTCGAGATCGGTCTGCCCGACAATCAAACTGCCAAGGACAACGATTGAAACCAGCATGACGCTCACTCGGGTCCGCGGGGTGAGATCGATTCTTACACCAAGTTTGTCACCCCAGTTGTCGATAGTAAAGACAATCCAGGTTGGCTGAATGTTGCCAGCATGCATCGAGATTGAAGCTCACACGCTCGGGATCAGGAGTAACGGATGGGAATCCTGGGCGAACAACGCGGGCAGAGGGGAATCGGGCGCAACGCCGCCAGCGTGGATCCTTTCCCTTTGGCTTGCGCAACCCCGCCAGCTCCGCCCTTCCTCTTGATGCAACGGAGCCGGTCTCGACTGTTGAAAATGCAGGTCTCGGTCTTGCTTTTGGTTCTCACCTGGCCTGTCCTTTGTGCTGGCTGCGGACACGCGTTCCCGGTTCGCGCGTGGGTGGAAGGCCAGGGAACAGCATCAGTTGCGGCTGATGCCAATGTGCATGGCGCGGTCGAGGTCAAGCTGCCGGGGGCGCTTGATCCGGGCGAAATGATCAGCAGTGTGGTGAAGCCTGGCTCGAGCGCGCAGCCTGGTTCCGTGGCACTCATCGACCTCGACGGCGTCCTGCTCAATCAGAATCATGGCGGCCTTGTCCCTGTCGGTGACAATCCGCTGGCGATCCTGCGTGACAAGCTCGATGCCGCGGCCGCGGACCCGCAAATCGTAGCGGTGCTCCTGCGAATCAACAGTCCCGGCGGCAGTGTCACCGCGTGCGACGTCATGGCCCAGGAGGTCGCACGCTTCCGCCAGCTCACTCACAAGCCCGTCGTGGCTTCACTGCTGGACGTGGCTGCCTCCGGTGCGCTTCTCATCGCCAGCGAGGCCGATCAGATCATCGCGCATCCGACAACGCTCACGGGCGGCCTGGGTGTTGTCTTCAACCACTATAACCTCCAGGATGCCATGGCTCAGCTCAACCTGGTGGCCGATCCTGTGAAATCGGGCGCCCGGATCGACATGGGAACGGTGACCGGCCCCCTTGATGAAGCCACACGCGGCTTGCTCCAGTCCATGGCCGACGCGTATGGTGAGCATCTCCGCCGCCGCGTTCTCGACCGGCGGAAACAGGTTTCGACCGCCGACCGCCAGAGGCTGGCCGATGGACGCGTGATCCTGGCAACCCAGGCGCTTCAGATGCACCTGATTGATGGAATTGGTTATCTCGACGATGCGATCGCCACGGCCGAGCGGCTAAGCGGTCGGTCTGGTCTCGCAGTTGTCATCCACCACAGGAAGGGCTATCCGGCCCACTCGGTTTATTCGATCACGCCGAGCCCCACCCAGCCCGCTGACGCCCTGCCGTTCAGCTATCCAGGTCTCGATCGAGCCAAGCTGCCTTCATTCTTGTATCTTTGGCAGCCCGACCCAACCCTGCCGCGACTTGGCTCGCGATGACCAGAGCGCATTCGCAAGCCGATGTGCTGGTGACGGGCGCGGGGGGCTTCGTAGGCGGCCATGTCGCCAGGTGGCTTGCCCGCGCAGGCTACGCGGTTCGCGGTCTGGCGCGTACGCCCCCTTTCATCGCTGAGAACGATCCCGCGATTGAATGGATCATCGGCGACCTGCTTGACCCCGAGACTCCGGCTCGGGTGGTCGCGGATGTGTCCCATGTCATCCACGCGGCGGGGTGGGTTTCGCTCGGTCCGGACCACGCCGGTCGCAGCCATCAAGTGAACGTGGCAGCCACCGATCGACTGCTCCACGCTGCTCAGGCCGGGGGGGTTCAATCATTCGTTTATACCTCGACGCTCTATACTCTTGCCGCGGGTCGACCAGAAAGCCCGGCGGATGAATCGACTCCGTGGAACCTCGAGCGGATCGACTCACCCTATACACGCTCGAAACGGCAAGCGGAGTCGCTGGTGCTCAGAGCCAACAGCCCATCCTTCCGAACCATGGCGCTTTGCCCGGGGATGGTCCTCGGCGAACGTGACCCAAAACCGACCTCAACGGCAGTGGTTCGCGCACTCGCGAGCCACGCGGTTGCCTTTCTGCCGGGCGGGGGTATCCCGATCGTCGATGCCGAGGTCCTGGCCCAGGCGCACGCAAGAGCACTCGAACGCGGTGAAGGGGGCGCCCGGTACGCCGTTGTCGGCCCTTACCTGAGCTACCCCCAGTTGGCGTCGATTGTTCAAAAGCTGACCGGGAAGCCCCGCGTCATCCTGCCTGTCCCTGATCTCTGCGAGTCTCCCATGGCTCTCGCCATGGCGCTCCTTGGACCAGTCATCCGCCGAGCATGGCCTGATGCCTCGCCAATGCTGGTCGCCGGATCGTTCCTGCGCCTTCACGTTTCAGGCGCGAAGGCAAACTCGCTCTTCGAACTCATCCATCCTCCCCCAGAAGAGACGATCTCACGGGCGTTTTTGCCAGGAACGCCCGCCGGAAAGTCCGCGCCGGTCGAAACGCCCCCAATCCAAACAGCGAATCTCGACGCCAGCCCCTCCTGGCGCGGATGACTCCTAAACGCCGTTCGCGAGGGCAGGGTGCGTCCACGGAGCACGGTAGGGGCGCAAGAGCAGCTTGTTTGCCTCATCGTCCCCCGTGATCTTCCCCGCCTGCGCATCCCACTCGAGCCCACGCCTGAGCTTCATCGAAAGATTCGCCAGAATGCAGGTCGCGGTCGAGATGTAGCCCTCCTCAATGTCCGCAACAGGCCGCCCACGCGATTCGATCGCGGATAAGAAGTCTTTCATGTGCCCGCGAATCGCCGGCGCCACGTGCCGCTCGAGGTCGGGTTCTGTTCGATCCTCGGGATATTGCTCGAACTCGTAGCCCACCGCCTTGTGAATCCTGGGCCCGCCGTCGTTCGGGATGAAGTCGTAACCAAAAACGGACAGTTTGAGCGTCCCCTTCTCGCCGTAAATGGTTGCACCCCAGGGATACTCCGAATCCGCCGCCGGGCCCCAGGTGCGGTGCTGCCAGACGATCGGGAATTCGTCGTACTCGAAGAGTGCGGTCTGCGTGTCGGAGATGTTGGCCTTGCTCGACTTCTGCACCAGGATGCCCCCGTCGGAGGTCACTCGCTTCGGCCACTTGAGTCCGACCATCCAGCGCACCATGTCGAGCATATGAATGCACATGTCTCCGACGATCCCGTTGCCGTATTCCATGAAGGCGCGCCAGCCGCGGGGATGGGCGAGAGAGTTATAGGGCCGCAGGGGCGCAGGGCCGGTCCACATTTCCCAGTCGAGGTTCTGGGGAGGCGCGGAATCGGGCGGATTCGAATTCGCACGCATGTGATAATAGCAATAAATCTCGACGAGTCCGATCGCGCCGAGCTTCCCTTCCTTGAGAATCCTGTCACGCGCTTCGATCAGGTGCGGTGTGCTCCGCCGCTGGGTGCCCACCTGTACCACACGCTTGTGTTTGCGAGCAGCGGAAAGCATTGCCTGTCCTTCAGCAATGTCGATCGAAATCGGCTTTTGCACCCAGACGTCCACTCCGGACTCAATGGCCGCGATCGTTGGCAGGGCGTGCCAGTGGTCGGGCGTGTCCACCAGCACGATGTCGAGATCCTTCTCCTTGAGCATTTCACGGTAATCGCTATAGGTACGCGGCGTTTTGTGGGATTGCTGCCGCGAGGCCACAATCTCCCCAGCCTTTTTCAGCATGTCTCGATCGACGTCGCAAAGCGACACGACCTCGACGGGAGCGACCTGAATCAGTCGCAGAAGATCGCACTTGCCGTACCAGCCGCAGCCGATCAGCCCCACCCGCTTCGGCGCACGGCCGGAAAAATCGAGCGCCTGCGCGCTCCCTGGCCCGAGCACGGTTGCCGCTGCGCTTGCTTTCAAGAAATTGCGTCGCCTCATCGTTTGCCTCCCCGGCAGGCGGGTCTCGGTTGCTGGAGCAAGGATTGTCCAGCGGTCGAACTTACTGCCCCGGGCGCGGCAAGTCCAAGGGGTAGGCGAAAACCTGGGTTAGTCGCTCGCAGTCGCGAGGGCTTCCCGCGCGGCGGTCTTCTCAAGCGGCGTATCGAGCTCCGCGACCGGAAGCACGCGCTCGGATAAATCGACCAGGGTGGCAAGTGCCCATAGACCCACGGGCAAGGTCGCGAAGTGGGCGTAGGCGTCCGCGGCGGCAAGCACCCACGAACGCGGCGGCAACAGCAGCATCACGGCATATGTTGCCCCCGAGGCCACGCCGCAGGCCGCGCTGGCCACAATGAGAATCGCGGCGACTCGGCCCCCCTGCGAACGCGTGAGACGCCAGTAGCCCTGCATGATCTCCCCGATCGAACCCCGAGTCCAGGCCGTTGCTCCCACAACCCCAAGCGCCCAGAACGTCGCCATTTGCAGATCGACGAGCCCCCATCCCAGCAGCGAGCGGATGGCCCCGCCCAGATTCGTCGAAGCAACCGTTGTCGGCAGATACGACGACGCCAGCAGAACCAGGATGGCAATGTGCCGCGCAGGAAGGGCGACAAAGCAGGCGACCAGTGCGGCCGGCAGCAGGGCGACAGCACGGTTCACCTGGAATCGTTCCACCTCCCCCAGGCCAGGCCGCGCATCACGCAGCTCCACGAGCAGCCACGCCAGCAAAAAGCCGTCGACAATCAGCATCGACGCCGGCACAAGCAACGTCTCGACCACCAGGATGCTGCCCCGGGGAAGCTCGATGCTCCCTGCACCCCAGGCGATCAGACGATAGAGCGCGTAAAGCCCCGCGCTTCCCCATACCGCGGTCGCGAACCCTGCGCGGGCGACCAGGTCGGGAGCGGTATTTCCTGGACCGTGCTCAAACCGCCATTCGGGAGGTTGAGACGACGCTCGGAAGACGAGAATCCCGGCAACGATCAGCCAGGGGAGATTGTCCGCGAGACCTGCCAGGTCTCGAAACGGCGTCAGAGCGGCGAGCTCCCCTTGCTCCGTGGCGATCTCCGACGGCGACCGAGTACGCTCGAGCAACGTCAAATCCACTGAGTTCGCTCGATTGAACAGCGTCATCTCCCCAAGCGTCCACGAGAGGACGGTGAAGGTGACCAGCACCATGATCAATCGGCTCGCGCGGAAGACGCGTGCCAGGCCGCTCCGAGCGGCCTCGAACAGGCCAGACACCGACACGAGCTGCCGGAATGTCGTCGCTGGTCCCTGAATTGCCACGGTGACGGCAATCAGCACGCCCAGCGCAAGCATCAGCCGGATCAGCCCCCGCGCGCTTGGGATGGGATCGGGCGAGCAGAGCGTGAGTCCGTAACACCACCGTTTGAGAGCCAGGAAAACCTGCGAAGTTGAGCTCGATGCAGGCGTCGAGGAAGCTTGCGACCAAACTAGACCTGCTCTCAAAAAATCCATCGGGCGCGCATCCTGAAATCCGCCAGGGGCCGATCGGACCGGGTGCATCCCGCAAGACGCCCGTCCCGGAACAATCGTACGATTGTAAGCGCGGGCGTTTCGCGCACCAATCACCCTGCCGCGGAATTCAGGAGGCGACTAATCACAATCAACCGCCGAGGCAGAGTCCCCGCTCGCTCCGCCCGAACCTTCCGCAACCTGGCTCGAAATGTAGTCACGCAGGTAGCGGAGAAACGTGGGCAGCCCCGCTTCATCCCACGCCTGCTCGATCGCTTCCTTGAGCCGCTGGTTTTCAGCCTGAAGGGCGCGAAAGGCTTCCTCGTCAGCGCCAAGGGCCAGCCCCGTCGCCTGGTCGTGCGTGTTCACCGAAAGCATGAAGCCAGCCTCGTTCGGCCACGGTTGAATCTGCAGCTTCATGTGAGGGTAACGCGCATTGCCAAGCCGAAGCGCGAAGATCGGAGAGCCGTGGTCCACCGACACCCCGGCATGCTCAAATGGGGACCCCTTGAGAAGATCCTGTGTCGAACAGTCACCGCGCCAGATCAGCCTGCGCGAAACCGCCTCCGGAATCGACCGCCCCTCGTAGGCAAATCCCAGGTAAAGATCCACCGCGCTACGAAGCAGGTCGACTCGCAATCGGCCCAGTTGGTCTTCGCTGGTCTCGAAACTTGGCGCCATGGGCGATCTCTTCATTAGCGGCATCAGACTGCGCCTTTCGGTCGACGGCGTCATCGCGTCAGAATCGTTGACCGTACCTGTACCAGGACGAAACGGGAATCCACCAGCCTGGACCTCGCACACACTCAATTCTAGGCTTAATCGACAGTTGTCAAATAGCAGCTCTGACTTTTTTTGCGTCCTGGCATGCATCCGCGGTCTCAAAAACGATGGTGAGCGTCTCGGATCGACCGGGCGCGAGCAGGCGCAGGCCGCCGTCAATCGCTTTCGTGGCAAGGTTGATGGCGTCGGTCGTCTGGGTGTAAGGCTCGATCGCGATCACGTCGTCCTGACCCGCCGGCGTGAACACGACAAGCTCGCGAAATCCCCGATCGAAGCGAATCGTAAGCGAGGCGTTCTCTTCGAGGTCGACCAGCCGGCAAATGCCCCAGCCGCCCTCATAATCAAGCCCTGAAAACACATGGTCGAGACTCAGGCCCAGGCGCGGGCGGCCGTTCCGAAAGTCGAGCTCCGGTGGCACAGCCCTGACCTCCCCGGTCGGCAGGCAATCTTCAAGAACCCAGTACGTGGACGCGGGCAGGGTAATCCTGGTCGCCTCGAGACGTCCTCCCCGTCGAAACGGCAAATAAAAATAGGGATGAATGCCAAAACCATACGGCAACACCTGGCTCGAAGGATTCTCCACAGTCCATTGGAGCGTGATCCCAGCGCCCGACAAGGTGTATCGAGCTTCCAGAATCGCGTCCGCTGGCCACGCGCCCAGGCGATCGGGCGCGTTCCGCGAAATCTGGAATCGTCCAGCGACAAACGCGCTCGCTCTGTCCGCACCATGGTCAATCACATCCCAGTTTGCATCCAGCGCAAATCCATGAATCGCATGCGGCGGCTTCTGTTGCGGAAGCAAATACTCCTTTCCCCCAAACGAGAATCGCGCTCCACGCACCCGGTTTGGATAAGGGAAAAGAATCGGTACCCCGCTCCTGGCGGGATGGCTCGGACTTTCGGCAAATCCCTCTGCCGCCTGGATCACGCGTCTCGGTTCTCCCCGCACCGGCAGACAAAGGTCGAACAGGTTGAATCCATACGAAGGCAAAATGCACGCGCTCGCCCCGCTCGACTCGTCTCGCAGGCAATAAACAGAACCTCCGCCACGCTTCACAACCTCAAATGATGCCATGACTTGGCCCTCCTCATTGCCGGCAAGACCGGGCATGAATCGCACTCCAGCATACACAAGTTCGCGCATCAGACGGCAGTGCGATCCGAAGTCCATCCCTCAAGACCACTCAAACCCCGCTGCCACAGGAAATCGAACACAACCCCCAGATGTGCATAAGAAATGTTGATTATTCGCCGGCATGCTCTTGACCCCAGCATCCATGTGCTTTATCAAGAATTCACAAAGGTCTATTGCAGTCGATCACGGCTGGATGAATGAAATCGCGTGTTGCATTGCATTCCTCCCCGAGAAATGCCGCCTCCGAAGGCCATGCCCTGAGATTCGTTTTGCTCCGAGCCGTTTCTTCGTCCTGCAATGCCCACGCCGCTCAAAATTCGGTTTTCGTTTTTCAAAGTCACCATTGACCCGCTCTCCATCGGTTGCTATGATGCATGTAGTCAGCCATCGGGATCGTAGTCAAGCAGGCGTAGAATTGGGTTTCGCACGGAGCGAGAAAGGACTCAATGAAATGGAAGCCGAGATGGTCGTCACTGGCGCCATAGTTGACTCCTGGGTCGAATCCGCTCCGACTCCTGCATCCGAGGACCGCCTTGTTCTTCAAGTCGCACCCCAGGGTCGGCCCAAGGACCTCGTCATCGTCGAGGCCGAGGCGTCGTTGGTCCCTGATCGCTACTGGCTTGAGGATCTAAGCGAAAACCTGTGTCATGGCAGCCCCGTGCTGGCAGTCGGACGTCGGCTTGTCAGTGGTTTTGTTGCGGCAACTCGGCTGCAACTGGCCAGGTAAGGTTGGCTCCTTGAGATGAACCAACTGTGGGGTCGCGCACCCGTGCGTGGCCCCTTTTTGTTGCGCGGATCTCCGGTTTGTTGCTCGTTTCGCTGGCTTCAAATGTGGCCGCATGATCGAACTCGGCAAGCGCTCGACCTGGTACGATTCTGAATGGCTCAGAACTCAGCGACACTGAACAGCTCGAGCTACTCGAAGCCGGGGTGAGCGGCATGTCGAACGCTGCGGTTGTCCCAGGCTCGTCTCGTCGCCGGAACGCAATGCGGGCGCTGCTCCTTGCAATCCTGATCATGCCTCTCGCATGGTTGGGCGTGTCGCTGGTTGGGGCTTATCTTCTGACCCATCGGATCCGTGGCCGGATTGTGGAGCCAGAACCCAGGCTTACCTCGAGTCATCTCACGAGCCACCGACTCCTCACCAGCGATGGGGAAGACATCGGCGCATGGTTCCAACCGGGGCCGCCGAAGGCGCCTGGTGTGCTGATTCTGCACGGGCATAAAGGGCAGAGGCGCAACGGACTCACGCGGGCTCAGCTATTCGCCCGGCAAGGTTGCTCTGTGCTTCTGATCAGTCTGCGCGGACATGGGGACTCTTCCGGATCGCTGGACGATGTGGGCTATGGTGCACGGCGCGATGTGGTCGCGGCCGTGGAATTCCTTGAAACCCAGCGGCCTGGCTGTCGTATCCTGATCGACGGCAACTCCATGGGTGCGGCAGCCGCGATCTTCGCCGGCGGCGAGCTCGGGTCTCGCGTCCACGGATATATTCTGGAGAGCCCCTACCAGGACCTGCGAACCGCGGTCTGGAATCGCGTCGACAACGCCTTGCCGGATCCTCTCGATCGGCTGGTCTATGCCGGTCTAGACCTGGTTTCACCGGTTGTTTTGCCTCATTTGGAGCAAATTGCCCCTGTTCGCGCCATCGAGGCGATCCCTGCCAACGTCCCGGTTTTGATCCTGGCCGGTGAGAATGACCGGATGGCTCACCCCGCCGAGGCCCGCGCGCTTTACGAACGCATTTCCGGCCACGCGCAGCTCGTGATGATCCCGGGCGCGGGTCATGGAGACCTCCTGCGCGATGCTCCCGCGATCACGACGCGGGCGCTTCTTGGATTCCTGAGCCTGGCGTCTCGTGAACGCGATTAGCCCTCATCATCAAGCATAAAAGACAGTCCTTGTAACGCTGCGATTCCTGCCTAATCCCGTATAAAGGACAGTCGTTGTAATACTGGAAGACTTCTCTTGCATAAAGGACAGTCGTTGTAATGCTGGGTGGCTTCTCTTCGTCGTCCGTAGACGTTGGTTCACCCCGCTCACTGCCTCGGCGGGGCAATATCCTGTATAAAGGACAGTCGTTGTGATGCTGGATTGCTTCCCTTCGTCGTCCATGGACGTTGGTTCACCCCGCTCTTGCCTGGCGGGGCAAAATGCGTCGAGAATGGCGACGGAGAGCGGCCTTTGCCGGCGGAAAGGGCGAGATTGGCGTCTTTTCCGCCGCCTCAGCGCGGGGGTTCGCCTGGACGGGGAGGTTTTGATGCGATTTCGACGTCGGCCAGGCCCCGGATCAAGGCGCAGGGCAGCCGCAGAAGTTCGGCACGCGCCGGAGGCCAACGCGTGCGGCGACGTCCGTCAGCTTCTGACGTGTGGCCGCGAAGAATCGGCCGAAGAAATGCTTCCTTCGCAGCTTCTCAAGCCGCATCTGCCACGTCTCGGGAGAGCTCCCGAGCCGCTCAAACACCCCCGAAAGCTCGCGCGAAATCGTCGCTTTGCCGTTGCGGTAGATGCGGCCCGTGAGAATCCAAGGACAGTCGTTGTAATGCTGGATTGCTTCTCTTCGTCGTCCGTAGGCGTTTCTTCAGACCGTTCTCTGCCTCGGCGGGGCAAAAAGCGTCGAAAATGGCGACGGAGAGCGGCCCTGACCGGCGGAAGGGGCGAGATTCGCGTCTTTTCCACCGCCTCAGCGCGGGGATTCGCCGCGCATCCTATATAAAGGACAGTCGTTGTGATGCTAGATGGCTTCTCTACCTCGTCCGTAGACGTTTCTTTACCCCGCTCACTGTCTCGGCGGGGCAAAATGCGTCGAAATCGGCCACGTGGAGCGGCCTTTGCCGGCGGAAGAGGCGAGATTGGCGTCTTTTCCGCCGCCTCAGCGCGGGGATTCGCCTGGGCGGGGAGGTTTTGATGCGATCTCGACGTCGGCTGAGCCCCGGATCAAGGCGCGGGGCAGCCGCAGAAGTTCGGCACGCGCCGGAGACCAACGCGGGCGGCGACGTCCTTCAGCTTTTGCCGTGTGGCCGCGAAGAATCGGCCGAAGAAATGCTTCTTACGCAGCTTCTCAAGCCGCATCTGCCACGTCTCGGGAGAGCTCCCGAGCCGCTCGAAAACCCCCGAAAGCTCGCGCGAAATCGTCGCCTTGCCGTTGCGGTAG
>DAIDHX010000016.1 GCA_027451885.1 Planctomycetales bacterium | reverse complement strand
CTGGGATTTCGCCTGGCAGGATCAGTACCGCTTCGCGCTGCCGGTGCGGTTGCCGAAGGGAACAGTGCTCACGTTCTCAGCCGTTTATGACAACACCGAGGCCAACCCGCGCAACCCCAACCAGCCCCCCGCGCGGGTGCGGTTTGGCGGCGGGACCCACGACGAAATGTGCGCATGCCACTTCGAATTCGCGCCCGACGATCCCTCCGGCTACAGCATCTACCGCGCCCGGTCGCCCTTTGGGTTGTAATCGCGCGGGCAGGCGCCCTAACCGCGCGGCGGAAAATCCGGAAAACGTGAGCGGGGTGAACCCAGAGACGTCGTGCACGAAGCGCGCGCAGGCGTTATTCTGATGTTTAACACGCCCAGGGGCACGGGAGCACGCGCATGCTGAAGTTAACCGGACGAGGCGAGGCGGTCACCTGCAATGGAATCCGCCGCCGCGACTTCCTGCAGGCAGGCACGCTTGGCGCGCTTGGATTCGGCCTGCCTGAATACCAGGCCGCCCGCAGCGCGGGGGGGGTGAAGCCTGGCAAGGACGACCGGGCCTGCATCATGATTTTCAACCTGGGCGCGCCTTCCAACATGGACCTCTGGGACATGAAGCCGGACGCGCCTGCTGAGATCCGCGGCCCGTTCAAGCCGATCGCCACGAGCGCGCAGGCGATCCAGGTCTCCGAGATTCTGCCGCGGATGGCCCGGGCGGCGGACAAGTTTTCGCTGGTGCGTTCGGTCCACCACGGCGGCGCGGCGGTGCACGACGCCGGCTGGCAGATGATGCAGACCGGCCGGCTGTTCAGCGGCGGGATCAATACGCCCCACGTGGGCTCGGTCGTGGGCTATTTGAAAGGGCGCAAGACCGACCTGCCGCCGTTCGTCGTGCTGCCCGAGCTCATGGGCCGGGGCGGCGGCAACATGCCGAACGGGCAGGCCGGCGGCTTTTTGGGCAAGGCGCACGACCCGTTCGCGCTCAACGCCGACCCCTCCAAACCCGGCTTCCGCGCGCCCGACCTGCTCCCTCCCCGGGAAATCGGCACGGTACGGCTCGAGCGCAGGAAGAAGATCCGCGCGCTCGTCGACGACGCCGTCGCCACCTTCGAAGCCTCCGAAAGCGCGAACCTGCTCGACGACAACTTCCAGTCGGCGTTCCGGCTCATGACCAGCACGCAGGCGCGCGAGGCGTTCGACCTTGGCCGCGAGTCCACAACCACCCGCGAACGCTACGGCATGACCCGGCTCGGCCAGTGCTGCCTGCTGGCGCGCAGGCTCATCGAGGCCGGCGTGCGGTTCGTGACCATCAACGCATTCCTCACCGTGTTCGACGAGATCACCTGGGATATCCACGGCTCGAAGCCGTTCACGTCGATCGAGGGGATGCGCGACATCGTCTGCCCGAACTACGACCAGGCCTACACAGCGCTTCTTGAGGATCTCGCCCAGCGGGGGCTGCTGGAGACCACGCTGGTGTGCAACCTGGCCGAATTCGGGCGCACGCCGCGGATCAACCCGGCCGGCGGGCGCGACCACTGGCCGCTCTGTTTCACGGCCAAGTTCGCCGGCGGCGGCGTGCAAGGCGGGCGCGTGGTCGGCGCCAGCGACCCCATCGGCGCGGTGCCCGCCGATCGACCCGTCGAGCCGGCCGATATCGCCGCCACCATCTTTTACAGCCTCGGCCTCGACCTGGAAACCAAGCTCCCCGGCCCCGCCGGCCGGCCGTTCCCCATCGTCGATTTCGGCCACCGGGAGATCCACGAACTGTTCTAAACCCGCGGCACGCCTGACCGCGACACCCGCGCAGGCCACGCGCACGAAGACCTCCAACCCGCCCCCTGAGGCTGACCCTCCATGCGACGACTCTCTCTCGTCCTGGCGATCCTGACCGGGCCACTCGGCCTGTCCACACGCGCTGAGACGCTCACGCTGCTCCCGCCCGAAACGACCCTCGCCACGCCCGAAAGCCGCGCCCATTTGATTCTTCAGCGCACGCGCGGCGAGGAGCTTGCCGGCCAGGTCGCCACGGGGATCGTCTGGTCATCGAGCGATCCCGCGATCGCCACCGTGGACCAGGCCGGGCTCGTGACCCCGCACGGCAACGGCTCGGTGTCCATCGAGGCCCGCGTGGGCGCGAGCGCAGCGCGTGCCCGCGTGCAGGTCGAAGGCTTCGGCGGCGGCTTCGCCTGGAGCTTCCGCAACCACGTCGAGCCGGTGCTGGCCCGCATGGGCTGCAACTCGGGCGCATGCCATGGCGCGCTGGCCGGCAAGGGGGGCTTCAAGCTTTCGCTCCGCGGTTACGATCCCCCGGCGGACTACTTCAACATCGTCAAGCAGGACGGCGAGCGCAGGGTCGACCTGGCCGATCCCGGGCGCAGTCTCGTGCTCGCCAAGCCCACCGCCGCCGTGCCGCACAAGGGGGGGTTGCGGTTCAAAACCAGGTCGCCTGAGTATCGCATGCTGGCGCAATGGATCGCGGCGGGCGCCCAGCCGCCGGCCGAAAACGATCCCCGGACCGAGTCGATCGCGATCTTCCCGAGCCGCTCGATCCAGCAACCCGGGGCCGCCCAGCGCATCCTGGTTCACGCCCGCTACAGCGACGGCCGCTCGGACGACGTCACCCGCTTCGTGAAGTGGAGCTCCGCCGACGAGTCGGTCTGCCGCGTCGACGACAACGGCCAGGTGACCATCGTCGGGCCCGGCGAAGGGGCGGTTGTGGCCTGGTTCGCCAGCAAGCTCGCCATCGCCCGCGTGACTGTGCCCTTCGAGCCCGGGCCGCTCGCCGCGGGCGAATCCCGCGACACCCGCAAGCCGCGCAACTTCATCGACGAGCAGGTCGACCGCCAGCTCGCGCGGCTCAACCTCCCCGCCTCACCCGCCTGCGGCGACGCCGAGTTCCTCCGCCGCGCCTCGATCGATACCATCGGCCGGCCCCCCACCATCGAGGAAGTGCGGCAATTCCTGGGCGATCCCGCGCCCGCCAAGCGCGATGCGCTCGCCGACCACCTGCTCGCCACCCCCGACTTCGCCGATTACTGGACCTACAAATGGTCCGACGTGCTCACGCTCTCAAGCGCTCGCATCCACCCCCAGGCCGTGAAAGCCTATTACCAGTGGATCCACAAGGAAGTCGAACGCGACACCCCCTGGGATCAATTCGTCCGCAAGATCGTCACCGCCTCGGGCGAGAGCCTCGAAAACGGGCCCACCAACTTCTACGGCCTCAACCAGTCCCCCGAGGACATGACCGAGAACGTCTGCCAGGCGTTCCTGGGCCTGTCGATCGCCTGCGCCAAGTGCCACAACCACCCGCTCGAAAAATGGACCAACGACCAGTACTACGGCATGGCCAGCCTGTTCGCCCGGGTCCGCGCCAAGGGCTGGGGCGGCGAGGGAACCGAAGGCGACGGCAAGCGCACGCTCTATGTGGCTGAGTCTGGCGAGCTCGTGCAGCCCCGCACCGGCAAGCCCCAAACTCCCACCCCGCTCGACGGCCAGCCGCTCGACCCCAGCGACCCGGGCGACCGCCGCGTCGCGCTCGCGAACTGGCTCACCGCCCCCGCCAATCCCTACTTCGCCCGGGCCGTCGCCAACCGCGTCTGGGCCAACTACATGGGCGTCGGGCTCGTCGAAAAGGTCGACGACATGCGGGTCTCGAACCCCGCGAGCAACGACGCGCTCCTGGCCGCGCTCGCCGACAACCTGGTCAAGAACAGGTTCCAGCTCAAGCCGCTCATGAAGGCGATCCTGGTCTCGAACGCGTACTCCCGCGCCAGCCGGCCGCTCGCCGCCAACAAGGCCGACCACCGCTTCTACTCGCATTACTTCCCGCGCAGGATGATGGCCGAGGTCCTGCACGACGCCATCGTCGAGGCCACGCTCGTGCCCACCCGGTTCGAGTTCATCGCAACCCCCGGCGCGGATCGACGCAAGACCGACTTCTACCCCCTCGGCACCCGCGCTGTGCAGCTTTATGACTCCGCCGTTGAGAACTACTTCCTGCAAACCTTCGGGCGCAATTCACGCAGAATCACCTGTGAATGCGAACGATCCGACGAACCGACGATGGTGCAGGTGCTGCATCTTTCGAACGGCGCGACGCTGAACGAGAAGCTCCGCGCGGCCGGCAGCCGGCCGCAGAAGCTCCGCGCGCTCCGCGCCCAGGGCATGGCCGACGCCGCCCTCATCGACGAAATCTACCTCGCCTGCCTCGCCCGCTTCCCCACCGAGGCGGAACGGGCACGCCTGCTCGCCATCCTGCCGCCAAAGGGCTCTCCCGCCGAGGAAGAGGTCCTCGAGGATCTCTTCTGGGGGCTCATGAGCAGCCGGGAATTCCTCTTCAACCACTAGCCCTGGGGTGAGACGATGCGGCTCTGGATCCTGGCCTCGTTCGCGCTTGCGTGCGCTTGCGCGCAGGCAAGCGCAGCGCAAACCGACGGCCCCCCGCCGAGTGCAGGGCCCGATTTCGCGAGCCGGGTCGCCCCCGTGCTCAGAACGTACTGCGTCGGCTGCCACAACGACCAGGACCGCGAGGGGGAGCTTTCGCTCGAAAGCTTCACTGCGCTCGCGAAGGGGGGCAAGCACGGCCCCGCGATCGTGGCGGGCGACCCGCGCGCCAGCCGGCTGATCCGCGTGCTCACGGGCGCGGCGAAGCCGGCCATGCCCCCCCGGGATGAGCCCAGACCCTCCTCGAGCGAGATCGCCCTGCTCGAATCCTGGATCAAGGCGGGCGCCCACGCCCCCGCCGCCGCGGCCGCGCTCGAGCTCGCCGTGCCGCGCATCCCCCCCAGGAACACCATCCGCCCAATCCTCGCCCTCGCCATCGACCCCGCGGGCGCCCAGGCCGCCATCGCCCGCGATCGTGCGGTGCTGCTGCTCGCAATCCCCCAAAACGCCGATACGCTCCCGCAAAAACCCCGGAAGATCCTGGGCCCGTTCCCCGGCAAGGTCACCGCCGTGCACTTCACGCGCGACGGCAAAGAGCTCGTCACCGCCTCGGGCGTCGCCGGCGTGGGCGGTTCCGCCGCCATCTGGAATGTCGACACAGGCTCACGTGTTCGCGAGTTCAAATGCCAGCGCGACCTGCTGCACGACGCCGAACTCTCCCCCGACGGCAAGTGGCTCGCCACCTGCGGCTACGACCCCACCATCGAGATCCACGACGCTCGGACGGGCGCGCTTGCCCGCAAGCTCGAAGGCCACACCGGGGCGATCTACGACATCGCCTGGAGCCCCGATGGCCGCTATCTCGTCTCCGCCAGCGCGGACGACACCTGCAAGGTCTGGCGCACGAGCGACGGCGAGCGGCTCGACACCCTCCCCCAGCCGCTCAAGGCCGAGTACGCCTGCGCCTTCAGCCCCGACGGCCGCTCGATCATCGCCGCCGGCGGCGATTCCAATATCCGCGTCTGGAGCTTCGTCTCGCGCGCAAGGCCCGAGGTCAACCCCATGACGCTCGCCCGCTTCGCCCACAACGGCGCCATCGTCAGGATGGCCTTCTCTGCCGACGGGAAGCGCCTGGTCACCCTGGGCGAGGACCGGACGATCAAGCTCTGGCGCACGAGCGACTACTCCGAGATCAAGCTCTGGGAAAACCAGCCCGACGTCCCCTCCGCCGTGGCCTTCGCGGGCTCGCGGGCCCGGTTCCTGGTGAGCCGGCTCGACGGCTCGACCGCCTGGTTCAACGCCGCCGCGCCCGATCAAGACACCCCCCAGGCGCGCCCGATCCCCCCCGCGCGCGCCGCGGCCGCCGCCGCCAGCGCCGCCGCCGAACCCGCCCCCACCGCCGAGCACGAACCCAACGACACCCCGGCACAGGCCCAGAAGCTCGCCCCACTGCCCGCCCGAATCACAGGCGCGATCGACGCCCCCGGCAAACCCGCGCGCGACGTCGATTGCTACCGCTTCTCCGCCCGCGCGCACGAGACCTGGGTCTTCGAGGTCAACGCCGCGCGGCAGGGCTCAAAGCTCGATTCCTTCCTGCAAATCACCGACGTGCACGGCAAGAACGTCCCCCGCGTCCTGCTCCAGGCCACCCGCGACTCCTACTTCACCTTCCGCGGCAAAAGCGACGCCGGCGCGGGCGATTTCCGCGTCTTCAACTGGCAAGAAATGAAACTCAATGAATACCTTTACTCGAACGGCGAGGTGGTGAAGCTCTGGCTCTACCCCCGCGGGCCCGATTCCGGCTTCCTGGTCTACCCCGGCGACGGCCTGCGCTGGGGCTGGTTCGACACGACCCCGCTCGCCCACCCCCTGGGCGAACCGTGCTACATCGTCGAGCCCCACCCCCCGGGCGCGAAGCTCGTGCCCAACGGGCTCCCCGTC
>DAIDHX010000015.1 GCA_027451885.1 Planctomycetales bacterium | reverse complement strand
TGTCCAACTTCCAAAGCCGCTTGCCCGTCTTGATATCAAAGCCCATCAGGACCCGCGGCTCCTCGTTCCAGGCATATTCGCGGGCCACGTCCGCCTGATCCCCGTTCTTGACCCCAGGAATCAAGCGTGTTACGGAATTCGCGGCGTCATCCGCGCTCAGCGGAGGTTCAGCCATGGATGTTGTTCCTGGACTCGAGACTTACCGCCCTGGCTCGCCGTTTGCACACAGACTGAGCTTCTTAGGATACATTAAGCATCTGCCGCTCGAGTGAAAAACGCCAGGATTGTCCGCCGGCGGAGTGCAGCGGCAATCTGCTCTTGTGGCGACTTCCCGCCAGGAATGGATTGCCGCGGCCCCCGTGGATCGGACAGGAGCCCCGCTCATGAAACGCGGACAGGCCGGTTTTACGCTGATCGAGCTCCTGGTTGTGATTGCGATTATTGCGGTTTTGATCGCGCTTCTGTTGCCCGCGGTGCAGTCCGCGCGCGAGGCCGCCAGGCGAATGCAATGCACCAACAACATGAAGCAGATCGGCCTGGCGATCCACAACTACTATTCGGCGTTTGACTCGCTGCCCCCGGTGGGGAGCGTCGACCGCAAGTTTAACTCAACCGGTTCGGGGCTTGTGCAGCAGACGGCGTCGGTTCACCTGCGCTTGACCAATTATCTTGAGCAGCGCGCGGTTTACGACGCCTACAACTTCCAGCTTGGCGATGTGCTTCTGGGGAACTCGGTGCCGGCGAATACGACAGTGATGTCGACCTTGATTCCTGGCTACCTGTGCCCGTCCGACCCGAACCCTGGCACGACCGAGAATCTTGTGATTGGTTATTCGGTACGGTCGACTCCGGTGAATTATGCGATCAACGGGGGGGTCAATCGGCAGAATTATGGCGGTTACGTCAATGGGGTGGCGTGGTGGCTGGGGGGCAATATTGCCTACGGCAGGCGGGTGTCATTTGCCGCGGTGGTGGACGGCACGAGCAATACGGCGGCGTTTGGCGAGTGGGTCAAGGGGCGCTCGGGACAGAACACGCCTGGGCTCAACCTGGTTTATTCGATTCCCCAGCTTGTCAACGGCGGGCCGCTTGCGGATGAGTCGATTTGCAGCCAGGCGACGACCCCGCTTTGGGATTTCAAGGGAGAATACTGGACGTTGCAAGACACGGGGCGGGGCGGGCCGTATTATCATGTGATGCCGCCGAACGGGAACGCGTGCGGGATCTCTTCGGCGTTTGGAACGGTCGACTCGTTCATCGGAACGAGCTCCTTCCACCCTGGCGGGGCCAATACGCTGCTCCTGGATGGCTCGGTGCGGTTCATGAAGTCCACGATCGCCATCACCACCTGGAACGCGCTTGGGACCCGCGCGGGGAATGAGGTCATTAGCTCCGACGCCTACTAAAGCGCCCGCCCAGCCTGGAACCAACGCCATGACTCGCTTCTTCGAGCCGTCCATCTTCGTCGCCGCGGCCCTGATCGGCGTTCTGATCGCCCATGCAGCCCCCTGCCCGGCTTCCGAGCCTGTGCGGCTGATCTTCGACACCGACATCTGCGGCGATTGCGACGACGTGCTCGCGCTCGGCATGATTCACGCGCTTGAATCCCGCGGCCAGTGCCGCTTGCTCGCCGTCACCATCACCGTGACCAACCCGCTCGCCGGTCCGTTCGTCTCGGCTGTGAATTCGTTCTATGGGCGCGGTGACATCCCGATCGGCGTCGTCGGCCCCAGGGGTGTCAGCGAGCAGAGCGCATTTCTCGCGCTGGTCGAGGAGAAGGACAGGGCGGGCAAGCCACGCTTTCCGCACCATTACGACGCCAGCGCGAGCCACGACGCGGTCGACCTGCTGCGGAAGACGCTCGCGGCCCAGCCTGACGGCTCGGTCGTGATTGCCCAGGTGGGCTTTTCGACCAACCTGGCCGCGCTTCTGGCCTCGAAGCCGGATGCTCACTCGCCGCTCACGGGTAAGGAGCTGGCGGCGAAAAAGGTGCGTCTGGTGTCGCTCATGGCGGGGGCGTTTCAGGCGATTGACGGCAACGCCCGCTATGGTGAATACAACATCGTGCGCGACATTCCCGCGGCCCAGGCGCTTGCCAGGGACTGGCCGACGCCGCTGGTCTTTAGCGGGTTTGAGATCGGCATCGCGCTCCCCTACCCGGCCGTGAGCATCGAGCGCGACTATGTTTATGCCGCCAATCACCCGCTCGAGGCGGCCTACCGCCGCCGTAACCCGCCGCCCCACAACCGGCCGACGTGGGATCTGACGAGCGTGCTCCACGCGGTGCAGCCCGATCGCGGCTATTTCGACCTTTCCCAGCCGGGCGCCGTCACGGTGGCCGCCGATGGCGCGACCCACTTCGAGCCCGCCGCGGGCGGCAAGCATCGCTATCTCATCTTGAAGCCCGCGGAGCGCCCGCGCGTGCTCGAAGCGCTCGTGCAGCTTTCCAGCCAGCCGCCCGATTCACGCCCGCGCTGATCGCCCTGGCCTGCGCGATCTAGTCCATCCGCGCCAGGCCGCGGTTGCGGCTCTTCTCGAACATCCAGGCGAAGAACGCCACCGACGCCGCCAGGTAGAGCACGTTCAAACCAAGCGCCATGCCAAGCGCAAGCCACGGCGTCGGGCCTTCTCTCAGGATCTGCCGCATGCCGTCGAAGACATAGGTCATCGGCAAGCAGAAGCTCACCTTTTGCGCCCACACAGGAAGCGCATCGACCGGGTAATACACAGCACTAAAGGGGGCGAGCAGGAACCCGAGCATCCACGCCAGCCCCTGCAAACGCCGGCCGAAATAGACAATCAACGCCGCCGACGAAAAGCCGATGAACCAGCCCGACATCAGCAGCGCGAACAGAAACGGCAGCAGCATCCAGCCCACGCGGAACAGATTCAGCCGGTAGAGAATCCACACCGTGCCCATGCCGACCACAAGCGTGAGCACATTCTTGAGCATCCCCAGAATCACAAGCGCAAGCGCCCATTAGCCCACCTTGAGCGGCGTGGCGAACAGGTTGACCAGGTTCTGGTTCCAGACTTCCTCGAGCAGGTTGACCGAGATCTCGTAGCTCGCGCGCCAGACCACCTGCCAGAACACCACGCCGGTGAGCACAACCAGCGCGAGCAGCGGCAATTCGCGGCTCGAGCTCTCCACCCAGCGCGTGGTGAGGCCCCAGACCAGCAAATCCATCACGGGCCAGTAGATCGCCTCGGCCCAGTTTTCGAGGGTGCGAGGGAACATATACAGATGTCTCATAACCATTGCGGCTACTCTGCGCCCGCTCATGGTCTGGCCTCCTGCCCAGCGCGTGCCCGGGAGAGCTTGAGGAAGTAATCTTCCAGCGTGGGTTTTTCGAGGGTGAATTCGTCGTAATCGACCCCTGCGCGGGCGAGCGAGGCCAGTAAGGTGGCGAGCTTGCGTTCGTCGAGCTCGATGGTGATCCAGCCGCCGTCGATGCTGGCGGGCATGCCGGCGTTTTGGGCCTGTGCGAGCGCCTGGTCGGCCCCGGCGGTCACGCGCAGGTGCAGGCGGGTGGTCGCGGCGGAGGCGGCCAGTTCGTCGGGAGTACCGGAGCCGGCGATCGTGCCCTTGTCGAGAAAGATCACGCGGTCGCACACGCGTGCGACCTCGTCCATGTTGTGCGAGGTGAAGACGATCGAGACTCCGCGTCTGGCGCGTTCATCGCAGACGAAGTCGCGCACGACCACGGCGACATCGGGATCGAGCGACGCGGTTGGCTCGTCCAGCAGCACGACCCGCGGCCGGGCCAGAAACGCCTTCGCCAGCGTAACCCGCGTGGTCTGCCCGGCGGAGAGCCCCTCCATGATCCGCCCCTTGATTCCCCCAGCGCTAAAGCGATCGAGCAGCTCGTCGATCCGTTGCGCCCGCTCCTTGCGCGCCAGGCCATGGAGCCGGGCGAAGACGTCCAGAGTCTCTCGCACCGTGAGCCGCCTGGGCATCCGCGAATACGCGCTCGCGTAGCCGACCTGCTCGAGAATCTCGCCCCGGTGCATGTCGAACGGCAGCCCGAAATACAGGATGCCCCCGGAGGTCGGCGTGAGCGTCGAGAGCAGCATCTGGATCGTGGTCGTCTTGCCTGCGCCGTTGGGGCCGAGCAGCCCCAGGATCTCGCCGTGCTCGAGCCGGAACGAAAGCTGATCGACCGCCTTCGTCGGCGTCTTGCCGGGGAAGATCTTGGTGAGCTCCACGACCTCGAGCGCGGCGGGATTCATGCGAGATCCTTGAGCCTGCGCAGGAAGCGGGGATCGCCTTCGGAAAGGACCAGGCGCACGGCCTCGGCCAGGAACGTCTCGAAGCCCTCGGTCTCAACATCCTCGGCGAAGTGAACGACGATCTGAATCTCTTGCCGGGGTCCGATGTCGTTCACGGTCACGCGCGGCAGGTCGGAAAGGACCGGCTTCTGGAGCTTGATGAACGGCTCGAGCGCGAGCATGCGGTCGAGGTCCTTCAGGCGGAACGATGACGGGGGCAGATAAAACCGGAGCAGGACGACCCATTCGCCGCCGGTGGAAGCGTGCAAGAACGGGTGGCGAACGCCGTCCCTGGCCTGGAGCCGCACACGGACGACGTCGCGCTCCGACCATTCCGCGGGGGCCAGTGTGGTCGCGCAGTCGCCGGCTTCGACGCCCCGCGCTTCGCGCTCGACAACGTCCACCACGTGCGCGATCAGTTTCCCTTCCCAGCGCACGGGGTTGCCATTTCGCGAGGGCCGGCCGCCGGTGTGCCAGGCTCGGCCGTCGATTTCCCACGGGGTCTTGACCCCATCGAGGCCCAGATCATCGAGCGCGGAAGGGGTTCGCGGGCCGAGCTTCGGCGCCTCGGCCCTTGGCCGTTTGCCGCCGCTCTTTTCCTCGACCGGTTTGCGCTCGTCCAGCCTGCGCCTGGGCGTAACCGGCCCGCGCCTGAGCACCGGCTCAAGCGCGCGGCCCGTGTGGCTTTGCGGCGCGGCCTGGGCGATCGCTTCCGGCGGACCCTCGGCAACCACCTTGCCCCCCGCCGCGCCCGCCTCAGGCCCCATGTCGAGCACCCAGTCCGCCGTCTTGATCACCTCCAGATTGTGCTCGATCACCACCACCGTGTTCCCCAGGTCCGCCAGGCCGTGGATTACATCAAGCAGCTTGCGCACGTCGTCGACATGCAGGCCGGTCGTGGGCTCGTCCAGGATGTAAAGCGTCTTGCCCGTGTCCGGCCGCGCAAGCTCAGCCGCCAGCTTCACACGTTGGGCCTCACCTCCGGAAAGCGTGGGCGCTGACTGACCGAGCGGCAAATAACCCAGCCCCACATCCTGAAGCGTTTGCAAGATCCGCCGAATCCGCGGCACCGCCGCGAAATGCTCAAGCGCCTCATCCACACCCATCTCGAGCACGTCCGCGATCGACTTGCCCCGGTACTTCACCGCGAGCGTCTCCGCCGTGAACCGCTTGCCGCCGCAGGCGTCGCACGCGATCCACACATCAGGAAGAAAATGCATCTCAATACGCTTTTGCCCCGCCCCCTCGCACGCCTCGCAGCGCCCGCCCTTCTGGTTGAAGCTGAATCGCCGCGCGGAATAGCCGCGCACCCGCGCTTCCGGCATCCTGGCGAAAAGCTCGCGGATCGGGTCGAAAACGCCGCAATAGGTCGCCGGGATCGAGTTCGGCGTGCCCCCCAGCGGCGACTGATCGACCGCGATCACCTTGTCGATCTGGTTCAGACCCTCGATCTTCTGGTGCAACCCCGGCGACAGGCTGGCGCGGTGGAGCGACCGCGCGGCGGCCTTCCAGAGAATATCCTCGACCAGCGAGCTCTTGCCCGACCCGGATACGCCGGTGACAACCGTGACCACGCCCAGCGGAAACCGGACGTCGATATCCTTGAGATTATGCTCACGTGCCCCCTTGACGATGATACTGGGGTGCTTGTCGGCCACGGGCCTGCGCGACTCCGGGACAGGGATCGCCAGCTTGCCCTCCAGGTAACGGCCGGTGAGTGATTCCCTGGTCTGGCGCAGCTCCGCGGGCGTGCCAACCGCGGTGATTTGGCCACCCAGCCGGCCCGAGCCCGGTCCAAAATCAACCACATGATCGGCGGCGTCGATGATTTCCCGGTCGTGCTCCACGAGCACGAGCGTGTTGCCCAGGTCGCGCAGCCGCCTAAGCGCGCCCAGGAGCCGGCCATTGTCGCGCGGGTGCAGGCCGATCGTCGGCTCATCGAGCACGTAGAGCACGCCGGTGAGCCCGCTGCCAAGCTGGCTCGCCAGCCGGATGCGCTGGGATTCCCCGCCTGAGAGCGTGGGCGTGCCCCGCGCCAGCGAAAGGTAGTCGAGCCCCACCTCGACCAGAAAGGCCAGCCGTTCGCGGATCTCGCGCACCAGGTCGCCGGCGATGTGGCCTTCGGAGATGTCGAGCTTGAGCGACTCGAAGAATGCAAGTGCCTGTCCCAAAGGCCGGCGGCTGAGCTGGTCGAGCGTGAGTTCGCGGAACCGCACGGCGGCCGCGTCATCCCGCAGCCGTGATCCCATGCAGCCTGCGCACGGCATCTCATCGACCATGCTCGCCAGTTTGTAGCGATACGAGTAGGCCACGCGCGACGCTTCCTCGACCGCGGGAAACAGCCCCTTGTACTGGAACGAGAATCCTGGCTCGGGTGCGGCCGCGGTTGCGGAATCGGCGAGCGCCTTCGCCCCCTTTTTGCCCTTCGCCGGCACGGGCCTGGCGCCTGAGCTGGCGCGGGGGGTGATGGTGTACCAGGTCTCACCCGCGCCATGGAGGATCAGGCGGCGGGCGCGGGCGTCGAGCTCGTCGAATGGCAAATCGAGATCAATGCCCTCGGCCTGGGCCAGGCTTTCGATCATGCGGGCGAAGAGGGGCGCCTCGGCGAATTTCGGCCAGGCGACGACCGCTCCTTCGCGCAGGCTGATGGCGCCGTCGGGGATCAGGTGGGCGGGGTCCGAGCCTTGCTGCACCCCCAGCCCCATGCACGACGGGCACCAGCCGAGCGGGCTATTGAATGAAAAATGGTGCGGCGCGAGCTCATCAAACGCGCGTGCACAGCGATCGCAAACGCGATGGCGGCTATAGCGTTCGACCGGCCAGCGCGGCTCGTCGTCGGGCTCGCCCACCCTGGCCACGTGGACCACGCCCTTGCCCAGATCAAGCGCGTCCTCGATCGAGTCGGCCAGCCGCGACCGGGCCCCGCGCCGCACGATCGTGCGGTCGATCACCACCTCGACCTTGTGCTTCCGCCTGGGGCTCAGCTTCGGCGGCGAGGTCAGCTCGATCGAGCGCCCATCCACCCGCGCCCGCGTGAAGCCCGAGGCCAGAAGCTCCGCCCAGAGCTCGTCGTGCGTCTCGCCGTCCCTGCGCTCGACAGGCGCCATGATGTAGAGCCGCGTCCCCTCAGGCTGGTCGAGCACCCGCTCCACAATCTCGTCCGCCGTCTGCGTGCCGACCGGAATGTTGCACTTCGGGCAATATGCCTTGCCCAGGCGCGCATATAAAATGCGCAAGTAGTCGTGGATCTCTGTCACCGTCCCGACGGTCGAGCGCGGACTCTTGCTCGTCGTCTTCTGTTCGATGCTGATCGCTGGCGAAAGCCCGGTGATGCGCTCGACCTTCGGCTTTTGCAACGGGGCCAGAAACTGCCGCGCGTAGCTCGAGAGGCTCTCGACATAGCGCCTTTGCCCCTCGGCATAAAGCGTGTCGATGGCGAGCGAGGTCTTGCCCGATCCGCTCGGCCCGCTGCACACGGTCATGCGGTCGCGGGGCAGGTCGAGATCCACGGCCTTCAGGTTGTGCTCGCACGCCTGGCGGATCTCGATGCGATCGAGCCCGGCCTCGGTCGAGCGCGCGAGCGCCCGGGCTTTTTTGCGGGGGGCGGCCTTCGATTTCCGGGCCTTTGGCCGCTCGAGCAGTTTCTTCAGGAACTGGCCCGTGAGGCTCGAGGGATTCGCGGCGATGGTCTCGGGCGGGCCTTCCGCCACGATGCGCCCCCCCGCAGCGCCCCCTTCCGGACCCAGGTCGATCACCCAGTCGGCCGTTTTGACCACGTCCAGGTTGTGCTCGATCACCACGACGGTGTTCCCCGCCGCCGTGAAGCCGTGGAGCACCTCGAGCAGCTTGCGCACGTCCTCGAAGTGCAGGCCGGTCGTGGGCTCGTCCAGGATGTAAAGCGTCTTGCCCGTGCCGCGCTTGACGAGCTCACGCGCCAGCTTGATCCGCTGGGCCTCACCGCCGGAAAGCGTGGGCGAAGCCTGGCCGAGCTTGAGATAGTCAAGCCCCACGTCGTGCAGCGTCTTGAGCATCGAGGCGATTTTGGGCACGTTGGCGAAATGCTCAAGCGCTTCCTGCACGTCCATGTCGAGCACATCGCTGATGCTCTTACCCTTGTAGCGCACGTGCAGCGTTTCGCGCCCGAAACGCTTGCCCTGGCAGACGGGGCAGACGACCCAGACATCGGCCAGAAAGTCCATCTCGAGCTTGTTCGAGCCGTTCCCCTCGCAGGCCTCGCAGCGGCCGCCGGCCACGTTGAAGCTAAAGCGCCCGGGAGCATAGCCCCGCGCCTTGGCCTCGGGCATCCTGGTATAGAGGTCGCGGATCTGGTCGAACAGCTTGATGTAGGTGGCAGGATTCGACCGCGGGGTGCGCCCGATCGGCGATTGATCGATGTCGATCATCTTGTCGAGCTGGTCGAGGCCGACGATGGACTCGTGCTCGCCGGGAATCGTGGCCGCGCCGTTGAGGTCGCGGGCGAGCGCCTCGCGCAGCACGTCGCCCACCAGCGAGCTTTTGCCCGAGCCTGAAACGCCCGTCACGCAGATGAACAGCCCAAGCGGAAACCGGACGTCGATTGTCTTGAGATTGTTATGCCGGGCCCCCTTGATCTCAAGGAACCGGCCGTCGTGCTGCTTGCGGCCAGGCGTGACCGGAATCACGGTCCGGCCGGCCAGATACGCACCCGTGATGCTCCTGGGCGCGGCCGCCAGGTCGTCGACGGTTCCCGCCGCGACCACCTCGCCCCCCTTGACGCCGGGACCTGGACCAAAATCGACCAGGTGGTCCGCCGCGCGCATGGTGTCTTCGTCGTGCTCGACCACGACCACCGTGTTGCCCAGCGCGGCCAGGCGCTTGAGCGTGGCCAGCAAGCGGTCGTTATCGCGCGGATGCAGGCCGATCGAGGGCTCGTCAAGGATGTACAGCACGCCCACCAGCCCCGCGCCCACCTGGCTCGCCAGCCGGATGCGCTGAGCTTCCCCGCCCGAAAGCGAAGGCGCGCCACGGTCGAGTGTCAGATAGTGCAAGCCGACGTCGAGCAGGAACCCCACGCGGGCGCGGATCTCCTTGAGCAGCTCGGCCGCGATCGTGCGCGAGGTGTCGTCGAGCGGCACGACGTTGTGCTCGGTCGCGGGATCGCCAGAACGCGCGGTCGCCAGCTCCTCGAAAAAACGCGCTGTCTCGTCGATCGGCCAGGAACCGAGCTCGGGGAGCGTTTTGCCCCCCACGCGCACCGCCCGCGCTCGCTCATTGAGCCGCGATCCGCCGCAATCCGGGCAAATGCGGCTGCGCATGTAGGGTTCGAGCATCGCGCGCATCGGCCCGCCCGTCGCTTCTCGGTATCGCGCCAGCAGCTCCTTGCACACGCCATCCCAGCGCTCGGCGTGGGACCAAACGCCGCCGCGCGATTTCCAGCGATGGACGATCGTGCGATCGCCCGCACCCTCGAGCCACACCTTGCGGAAGCGCTCGTCAAGCTTGCTCCACGGGCCCTTGAGCATCGTCCCCTTGGGTGGGCCGTCGCGGTCCGACTCGAAGTTCGCCGCAACCCCCTCGAAGATGTGCCGCTTCCAGCGCCCGAGCCCGCTCACCTTGCCCACAAGCGCGATCGCCCCGTCCCACACCGAAAGCGAGGGATCGGGAATGAGCAATTCGGGATCGATGTCGTGACGCACGCCCAGCCCGTCGCAGCCAGGGCACATCCCCTGCGGGCTATTGAAGCTGAATAGCTGCGGCGACGGGGGATCAAAACTCAACTGGCAATGGACACAGGCGTATTCCGACGACAGGAGCAGGTCCCCCTGCCCCTCGATCGCGGCCACGACCGTCCCCTGCCCCCGCGCAAGCGCTTGCTCGACCGCCTCGGCAAGCCGGGGTAATGCCTTCTGCAGATTCGCGATCCGGTCGATCACGACCTCGATCTGGTGCTTGATTTGTCGCTCGAGGGCAATATTATCGGTCAGGTTCAGCACCTCGCCGTTCACCCGCGCCCGCACATATCCAGCGCGGGATAGCTCGGCGAACAGATCGCGATATTCACCCTTCTGCCCTCGAACCACCGGCGCGAGCACCAGGAACGGCTTCGTGCCTGCTGCCTCAACAATGCGTGCGACAATCTGTTCCCGCGTCTGGGCCGACACCGGGCGCCCGCAGCGCGGGCAGTGGCTTGTGCCCACCCGCGCGTAAAGCACGCGCAGGTAGTCGCTGATCTCCGTGATCGTGCCTACCGTCGACCGCGGGTTCCGCCCGCCAGTCTTCTGTTGAATCGCAATCGAGGGCGAAAGACCGTCGATCCGGTCCACCATCGGCTTGGGCATCTGCCCCAGAAATTGCCGCGCGTAGCTCGAAAGGCTCTCGACGTACCGCCTTTGCCCCTCCGCATAGAGCGTGTCAAAGGCCAGCGAGCTCTTTCCCGAGCCCGAAACCCCCGTCAGGCAGATCAATCGGCCGCGAGGCAAAACCAGCGAGACATCGCGCAGGTTATGCTCCCGCGCGCCTCGGATCACAATGTCCGACGCCGCCATGCCGGTCTCGTCCTCGCAGCCGCCACGCTGTTCCCAGTTTCCTAGCCCGCCCAGGAACTGGTACTATACAAGTGTTGCTTTCTCCTTGTCCAGGGGGGGCGCTTTGCCGTTCCGGCCAGGGCACATGACTCGTTGATGCGGGGCCGGCTCGGCCGGCTGCTCTCGTGTGCTTCGCTGGCATCGACCACTTCCGTTCGGCTGGTCCGCCAGTCATCACCGCCGCCGCGAGCGGAAGATCCGGCGTTCCGCGTCGTTGTGCCTGCCCGCGGCAAGGCTTAACATAACGATCTCTCGATGATGACAAGAACCGGGCAGTTGAGCAGCCGTGCCGCGGTGGGTGCGGGTTTGCTCCCGGCTGGGGCTACGTACAGGGCGGCCGCATTTCATGGCGATCGGCGTCGGCGCTACGCTCAACGGACGATTCCTGCTGGAGAAGGAGCTCGGCAGGGGAGGCATGGGCGCGGTGTACGCGGCTCGGGATCAACTTCTCGAGCGCAAGGTCGCCATCAAGGTACTGAAGGATCAAAGCGGTGAGGAGGTTGGCCGCAAGCTTCGGCTTGAGGCACAGATCGCCGCGCGACTGCTTCATGAGAACGTCGTTCGAATCTATGATTTTGGGCAGTCGGACGGCGTGTATTACCTCGTGATGGAGGAAGTCGACGGCCCCAGTTTCACGAAGCGTTGGCGGCAGATTCCACTCGACGAGCGGCTCCTGATTCTGGCCGAGGTGGCCGAGGCACTCGATTACGCGCACCATCAAGGCGTGGTGCATCGTGACGTGAAGCCTGGCAACGTACTTCTGACCGCGGGGGATACACCCAAGCTATCCGACTTCGGCCTTTCGATGGTGATCGAGCGGGGCGATGATTCGGGAGTGATCCGCGGTACACCGCATTACATGAGCCCAGAGCAAACCCGCGCAGCGCGGCTCGATTACCGGACCGACCTGTATTCGCTGGGCGTGATGATCTATGAGGCTGCGACCGGCGCGGTGCCGTTTTCGGGCACGTCGGTTTCGATCATGACGCAGCATGCCACGGTCGAGCCGGATCGCCCACGGGAGCGGAACCCGCAGATTTCGGCGGAGCTCGAGGCGCTCATACTGGCGCTTTTATCCAAGCGTCCCGAGGCGCGCCCGGGTTCAGGCGCGGCGGTTGCGGCCGCGCTTCGGGAGGAAGTCGATCGCATGCGCGGGCGCAGGCCCGCCGCGAGCGAAGCGGCTGTTCCCAGCGCCACGGAGCCGCAGGCGGGTCTCGCCGGCCTGCTCGACGAGGCGGAGAGCGAACGCAACGGCGATCGCGCAACCATCGCGGCCAGCCGCGCTTCGCGGCCCACCATCGCGGCAGCTCGCCCCCTCGTCCCCGCGGTCCAACTGGCCACTGTCGCGGGAACCGGCGGCGCGCTGGCTCTCATTCGCAGCCCTTTGCCTCGCAAAATGCTTGAGCTGGTGCTCGGCGAACCCATGATGCTCTCGCCCGACGAACGCTATCTGCATGGGCACTATCTTGCGTACCTGCTTTCAGGCTCGCGGCGGCAAGGGCTCTTCCTGCGCAGGCCGATGGACGCCAGAAACGCCGACCGGGCGCGCGTGCTCCTGGCTGTCACCTATGCCGCGCTCGCCGAGGCCAGCGACCACGCCATCAAGGACGCCGCCACCCTGCTCGATGAGTGCATCGACGTGCGGCCCTATCTTTCACCGGTCGTCAGTGCGAAGTATCTGCTCTGCCGCTCCAGCGTGGGCAGGCGCAAGCTCTTCCGCCAGACACGCAAGCTCATCGCCGAGGCCAGCGCGTACGCCCAGAAAAAGCTGGTCGATCCCCGAGGCATTCTCAACCCAGGGCTCTTGCCCCAGAAAATCGACGATCTGCGCCTGCTCGCCCCCGAACGCGACGCCGTCGATGACGTGCTGGTCGAGCGCTGGAACCGCGTCGCCGACGTCTGGCGCGATCAACCCGCATTCCGCGACGCCGTCCTTCGATACGCCACCACCAGGGCCCACAAGGATCCCGCAAGCGCGGCTTTGTGGCCCGAGGTCGTGTATCCCCTGATCGAGCGCGCCCGCTGGCACAGGCGCATCCGCAGCCGCACCGAGGTGCTCTGGAATTACATCTGGGGCAAGATGTTGCACCTGCCCGACGCTGGAGTCGTGCTCGATCGGGCGCTGGCGCGTGCGGTGCCCGCGCCCCTGGTCGAGCAGCTTGATGAATCGCTTGAGCTCATGATCGAGCAACCCCCCATCGACGACGGCGGCGTGGATCCCTTCGAAAAAGGTCCAGAGGAATCCGAGCCAACTGGACGCACGCTCACCATCAACCCCGATAAACTGGCCGAGATCGCCGATGAGGCCGCCCCCGAAAGAGAGACGGGGCTGGTGCCGCTCATCGATCCCGAGCCGCTGCGCTTTACCCAGGGAGAGCTCCACGAGCTCTGGAAGGAAGCAGTCCAGGCGCTCCAGAGCCAGGGCGTTCCGCGCCCAGGATCCAGGCCCGCCAGCCACCGCAACGTCCCGGTTGGTCCCTACAGGCTTGTGGTCGTCCCCTCGATTCGCGGCCGCGCAGCCGGCCAGGTCGTCTTCCAGGGGATGAGAAACAAGCAGATCGAGCTCACCACGCCCCCGATTCGAACCAAGGGATCAAGCGGCAAACCCCTTATCGCCGTATGGATTTACGCTGAAAACAGCCTCGTGATCGCGCACCTCGACTTCATGAACGACGACCGCTTCATCCTCTGGCATGCGCCCAGGGCGCATCAGCTCAACTTCACCGATCCCGCCGACCTGAACCACGAGCTTTTCACACTCGGCCTGGAAGTCCCGGACAGTCTCAGCCGGGCACTCGCCCGGCGTTGATCCTCGCTGGTTCATCGATCTTGCGCAGACTGCCGAAAAATAAAGAGTGTGGGAAATCAGGGTAGGTATGCGCAGGACGCGTTGCGTTTGGAACCTTCCGAGATTTGTGGTTTTCGGAACGGGCCAAAATCGCTAAAACGCAGTCTCGGATCTCAAAGGATGGGAAAACCCGGGGAGGCACCATGACGTCGCGGGACCAGGGACGGGTCGAGCGTGCGTCTCAGGACGCGGGGCAAAAGGACACAGGGACAAGGACCGGCTGGACGCCGGAACGGCTCGAACGCGCCTGGTGGATCGTGTTCGGTGTGCTGGTGATCGTCTTTTCCGCGTTTCCGATCGCGAACTATCTCCTGGGCTACGCGACCAAGGATTACGGTCTGTGGTACCAGGTGGGGCTGGCGATCCGCCGCGGGTTTGACATTTATCCCCGCCCCGAGACCAGGCGGCTTTTCCCGTTCATGTATCCGCCTTCGGCCGCGGCGATGCTGGCTGTGGTGAGCTACCTGGGGTCGTTGGGCTCGCTGCTTGCGCTTGTGGCGATCAACTCGGCCGCGTGGCTGGTCTCGATTTTGCTGGCGCAGAAGCTTGTGCTCAAGCCCGGCGAGCGCCCGCACGTGCTGCTGTATTTGCTGCCCTCACTGTCTGTGATTGTGCTGGTGCACAACATTTACTTACTCGGCCAGCCGAACCTGCTCTTACTCGCGCTTGTGCTGGGATCGTTGCTCTGCCTGCGCGCGGAGAGGCCATATTCGGCGGGCGCGCTTGTGGCCACGGCAGCCGCGATCAAGGCATTCCCGATCATGGTGATCGGCTACTTCATTTACCGCCGCAAGTGGGCGGCCTCGGCGTCGACCGTCGCCGTTCTGGCCGCCTGGCTTTTCCTGGCGCCGCTGCCGTTTCGCACGCCCGCCCAGACGGTTGACGACCTGACCGTCTGGTCGCAGGGAATGCTCTTCACGTACAACACGCACGGGATCGCCCAGCGCCCCTATCGGTCATACAGCTACAAGAACCAGTCGATCATGGCGCTTGCGCACAGGCTCTTGCGCGACGTGCCCGCCGATGGCGAAACGGTGCTGGCGGCACGAGCCAGAACCACCACGGCGGTTGTGGACCCCTCGAACGATTTGATGAGCTTCCTGAAACGTCATCCTGGAGCGGTCAATCCGAAGAAGCCACAGCCCAAAGACCTTACCGACACGCGTCTCACGGGAGCGGCCGGCTCAGCCACGCGCTGGGATGACAACCTGGAAAACGCCGGCACCGATATGAAAAAGGCCTGGCGCGTGAACGTGGCCGACCTCAACTTCCGCGCGGTCACGCTCGCCACATTGCTTGCCATCGGCCTGATTTGCGGCTTCGTGCTCTGGTGTTTGCCGGCGCAGTCTCAAAGCACCGGCGCGGCCCTGCCACTGGAATACGCCATCGTGATCTTGCTCACGACCATGTTCTCTCCACTTTCGTTTAATTATGCTTATGTCTGGCTGCTTTATCCCACGACGCTGGGGTTGGCGATCGCATTTGACACGAGCGTGGATCGGCGCCTGTTCAAGCTCCGCCGCGCCTGGATCGGCGCTGTGCTTTTGATCCCGGCGTCTGCGATTGTGATGCCCAAGCTTGCCCAGGCTTACGGCAACCTGTTCTTGCCGGCCTTGATCTTGCTGATTGGCTTTGGGCTTGAGCTCAGGCGACTGGGGCGCCAGGGTACGCGTGTTACCCCGGAGAGCGGCGAGCCGCGTTCGATGCAGACACAGCAGGCCCCGCATGTACTTGGCAACCGCGCTCGCGCCGCCACATCCATCGAAGCCTAGGCGCAGGCCCGCGGGTCTGAACAAGACGGTGTAAACGAAGTAGCCGCGCCTGGTCGATCAGCCAGGCCGCGGCTCTTTTGCGTTTGAGATGCGCTGCGTGTTTCGAGGGGGATCTTGTGAGTGATCGGCAGAAATCGAGCTTGGCATTGCCTTTTTTTGGGGAATGACCAAGAATGCCGCCGCGAACACGACGAGCACCCCGCGAGGGAACGCGGTGGATGTTGCGTCCGCGGGCCGCGATCGAGAGTGGATTGCGGCCAGGGGCGTGGCGTGAGTGATGGGGATGGGCTTCTGGTCGATCCCGATCATCTGGCGTTGCGTGGCGCGGGCGGGGCGAGCTTGGCAAGGAGGCTTGGGCCGATGGCGCGGTGGTTCGTTGACCGTTCGTCGCGGCGTGGTGGAATGCATTCGGTCAGCTTGCGACGGCTCTTTCCGGAGGGCCAGTTTGTCGGCGCAGCCGACTGGCAAGTGACAGGATGCACCGACGATCACAGGCGTCTCGAGCCGGGACAGGTGTTTGTGGCCACGCGCCGCACGCCCGCTGGCTACGACGGCCATGACTTCGTGGCCGACGCGCTGCGGCGGGGCGCGGCCGGGGTGATTCTGGAGCGTCCCAGCGATGTCGCGGGGCGATTACAAGTTGTGGTGAACGACGGCGCGGCGGCCTTCGGGCAAATTTGCCAGGCGCTCGCGGGTGATCCGTCGCGCAAGCTCGCCACGATCGGCGTGGCTGGGATGCTGGGTCGCGGCCTGACAGCGCTCTATGCGCGAGCGATCCTGGCCGAGGCAGGCGAACGCACCGGGCTCGTGGGTGCGCTTGGCTTCCATGACGGTGCGGCGATGCGTCCTCTGGGCGCTGGCTTTGACGACGGCCAGGACGCACGCACACTGGGGCGCAGGCTAGGCGCGCCCGCCGGCGACTTCATTCCATCGGCCTCCGCGCTTGCCACACTCATGGCCGAGCTTGCGGGCGCGGGTTGCTCAGGCGCGATTCTCGAGGCGCCTCTGGCCGCCATCGAGCGCAGGGCTTTCGCGGGCATCGAGCTGCATGCCCTGCTCGCCGCCGACTCGGGAACCCTGCCGGGGTATCCTGACGACGTCGCTCGCGGCGGCCGCCGCACTCTCGCCAGGCTTGCCCGCCAGGTCCTTCCCGGTGGTGTAGTCATCGTCTGCGCGGATGACCCCAATGCCGAAATCCTGGGCGGCGTCAATCTGGACGCGCATCGCGTGGCGTTCGCGATGAATCCCAGCTCGCTTGATCGCGGCGTCGACGTCTGGGGCCGCGTTACGCAATCCGACGCCAGCGGCATCCGGCTTTCGCTCACGGGTTTCGAGCGCTCACTTGAGGTCGCTCTGCCGCTCATCGGCCCGCGCACCGCCGCGGCTGCCACAGCCGCCGCCGCCCTCGCCTGGGCACTCGAGATCCCCGCCGACTACGTGCAGGCAGGTCTCGAAAGCGTCCGCGCACTCGCCGGCTCGCTCGAGCAGGTGAATCACGGCCAGGATTTCGATATCCGCATCGACGACGCGCGGACGGCTCTCGCCCTCAAGGAAGCACTGCTCGCGCTGCGAGCCATCTCTGCCGGACGCATCCATGCCGTCGTTTCCGCGGAAGGAGACGGCAACCGCCCAGAACGCCAGGCCATCGCCGCCGTCGCCGAGGCCCTCGCCGATCGCGTCACCCTCACCACCACAAACCCGCGCGACGAGGATCCAAATCAGATCCTCGACGACCTCCTCGCCGGCTTCATTCAACCAGGCCGTGTCCGCGCTCTCCCCGACCGCCAGACCGCCATCGAAGCCACCCTCGCCGATGCTCAGCCTGGCGACACCGTGCTTGTCGCCGGAAAAGGCCGCCAGGCTTACCAGATCATCGCAAACCGCGTAACCTCCTTCGATGACCACGCTGTCGTGGAAGCCTGGCTCAATTCGCGTGCTGGGCAAGATCGAGCTCAGCGCAGGGCGTGAAAATCCCCGCGAACAATCATTCGACCTTCTGCGTCTTATGATGGACTGAAGACTGAGTCCTGCCGTGCGCGCGAAGCCTCACCTTCCTTGCCGCGCGTCATTCGGTCTCGAAATGGCCCAGTTTCGAGCACGCTGACCTACAGTAGGAGTGTGGATTCAACGGGCTGGGAGGACCGCTCGATGTTGCTGACGAAGGCACAACTGATGAGCAGCGAGTACACAGCGCCGCGGGATGCGAGGCATGAGCCCGATCCGGGCGAGCTTTGCGCCCAGCTTCGCGCGCTGGCACAGGAGGCGCACCGGGCGGTTCGTGGGCGCATTCGGCTGACTCGAGTTGATTACGGTGACCTGCGCGGGCGAATCATGCATCTACGCACTCGGCTTGAGGCTCAGCACCTGGATGGGCTCGCGGGCTACGCCAGCGCGCTTGAGCGCACGCTCGAAGACGATCCTGCCTGAAACCGCGCGCGATTGATCCGTTGGCGGATGCCGCGGGTCTGGCTAAGCTAAATTCAAGGAGGATTCGCGCGCGTGACTGCATCGATCTCCGCTGGCCGGCTGGTTCGAAGGGCCTGGCCTGCGCTTTTTTTGATCGTGATCGCCGTGGCGACCACCCTGGCGATCTTGCCCGCGCGCGCCCGGGCTCAGGGTTCGGGCGTGACGTCATCCACTCCCCGCGATGATGACGCGGGACGCGTCTCCAGGAACGACGCGCAAGAGCCGCGGGTCGATGCCCAAGAATCGTTCCTCGCCTGGATGGCCCGCGCGTCGGGACCGATTGGGCTCGTCATCGCGCTCATGTCGTTCTATCTGATCGCGCTTGTGGCCTGGATGGCCATGAATTATCGCCTCACCGTTGCGATCCCGGAACGGCTCACAAGTGAGCTGGCCGAATTGCTCGACCAGTCGCGTTTCCCCGACGCCTACAATCGCCTGATCACAGATCCCTCGCCATTCGCCAGGGTTCTGGCCGCGGGGGTGCGCAAGCTCCCGCTCGGGCAAGCGCAAGCCCGGCGGGCGCTTGAGCTCGCCAACGAAGACATGGTCATGGAGATGGAGCACCGCACGACCTACCTGGCGACGGTGGGCACGCTGGGGCCGATGATCGGGCTGGTGGGAACGGTTTATGGCATGATCATGTCGTTTCGCGTTATTGCAACTGCGGGGGCGACGCCCCAGGCAAGCCAGCTTGCGGCGGGGATCTCGACGGCGCTTTTCGCCACGCTCGAGGGGATTGCGATCTCGATCCCGGCGATTTACTTCCATTCGTGGTTTCGCAATCGGATCGCGCGGCTATCGCTGCAGATTGAGACCATGGCGGAGCAATGGCTTGAGCGTTTTGCGCCTGGGGTTCGGCAGCAGGCGCCCGCGCAGGGTCCCGTGGCGCCTCCGCATCCGTTTGCGGTCAGTGCGGCGCTCGCTGCGGCTCAGGCTGCCGGCACGCCTCGCTCGGCCTTACCGCCGGTTGAACCTTCCGACGGCTAAGCCGCGGAGTCTCCACTCATGCCGCGCCCGCGCTTACGCAATAGCTCGAACACGCTCGCGCCCAACCTCACGCCCTTGCTTGACCTGGTGCTCCAGCTCATCACGTTCTTCATGATGCTTGTGCATTTTGGCACACGGATTGAAGGGGCAACCCGCGAGGTGCGGCTGCCAGTCGCCCCTGCCGCGCTTCCAGGCGAGGATATGGCGTTTGATCGCATGATTGTCGAGCTCGACGCTCGGGGTAGAATTCTCGGCGCCTCAGGCGCGATCGAGGAAAACCGCACGGCCGCCTGGTGGGCCGATCAGGCCAAGCTGCGTCGCGCTGGGCTGGAAGCGCTGGGAGCTGCAACCGCTGGCAACGACGTCTTGCCCACGCAGGTGATTGTGCGTGCGGATCGTGACGCGCCTTATGGCGCATTGAGACGTGTGCTGGCTGCCGCGCAGGACCGCGGGTTCGCCCACTTTCGCTTCGTGGTTCTCAAGCGAGTAACACGATGAGCAGCTCCCTTGCACCGAGTGAAGTCCCTCGCTCGCGCAGAACCAGGTCAGACGGCGCGGGCGAGATTATTTTCCCTGTCACCCCCATGCTCGACATGGCGTTCCAGCTCCTGGCGTTTTTCATCCTGACCTTCAAGGCGCCCTCGGACGAAATGAATCTCGACCTCGACCTGCCCGCCACTCCCGCGGCCTTGCCGTCGGTTGAGCGCAAGGCCGACGAGTCGCGCGCGCCCAGGCAGGTGGATTCCGACCTCGAGAACGACTTGCTCGTCCGTGCCCGGGCCGATGATCTGGGCGATCTCAAGAGTCTTCATCTGGGCGATTCTCCCGTGCCTGACCTGGCTGCCCTTGGGGATCGGCTCAGAAAATACGACGCGCTTCTGGATGGAAAGCCGCTACGGGTTCGACTCGTGGCTGATGAGACGCTGCGCTATGAGCCGGTCGCTCAGATTGTGGCTGTGTGCCAGGCCGCGGGCGCAACCGCGGTCAGGCTCAACCAGCCTGGAAGCGTTCCTGAAATCGGCAACAGGCCATGATTGCTTACTCCGCCAACTTCTGGCTCGCAACGCTCGTGGTTGGCTGGGCTGTTGCCTCATCCAACCTGGATTCTCAAGCACGTGCTGCCCAGGATCAGCAGACCCAAGCGCCCCGGCTGGGGCTCGACGAGCTTGCCGCCTACCGTCAAGCGCTCCAGGGCAAACCCGCCGCCACGCTTGCCAACGACCTTGAGCTGCCCGTCGCCGCCACGGCGTTGATGCTCGAGCAAAACGCCCCCCGTTACCAGGGCAGACGCGTTGTGGTGGAAGGGCGCGTTGCCCGCGCGTTTCACCAGCCGGCCCTGGGCGACTTTCCTGCCCTGGTCGAGCTCTGGCTCACCGATCCCAAAGGGCATCTTTGCTGCGTTGTCTGCCCCGACTCTCAGACCGCAAGCACAGCTTCTCCGGCTGCGCCGGTTGGTGAGACTGTACGGTTTACGGGAACGTTTCTCCGCAAGGTGGGCTATCCCTCCGAGCGCGGCGAGCGGCATGCTCCGTTAATCGTGGGGCCGGGACCGACCGAGCGGCTCGAACCTGCCGCGGATTGGTCGGACAGGCGCGCACAGAGCCCGCCGCCTTCAGCCTGGACGCCTCTTGGCTGGCTCATTGCGCTGCCCGCGGCGGGCGTGATCGTGCTCTGGGGATGGTGGTCGCGCTCGGTCGCAAAACCCAGAAAAGCACGGATTGACGACGACTCCCACGGCGATCCACCGATACAATTTATTGAGCCCCAATCCCAGACGGAGGATTCTCCACCCGGGCCGGGCCAGTAGCGCGAGGCACCCTCCATGTCCGCGAATGGCGAGGCGCGAAACCTGGGCCGAACGCCGCTCACCGATCCACGATCGCTGGTGACGTCGGGCCTGTTCCACGGGCTCCTGCTGTTGGCGGCCTCGCTTGTGGTCTTTCACGCCACACTCCCCGCGGAGAGCCGCAGCCCCAGGGCGCTCCACGCCGAGCTCGAGAATCCCCAGGACGAGGCGAACAAGACGCGCCCCCACCCAGGCGAAGGGGGCGGCGGATTGGGCGAGGTCGGCGGCACGAGCCGGCTCCCCCGCGTGGAAAACAAGACCCAGGCCGAGGAGGATATCAGCCGCGATCCGCTCGCTGAAAGCTTGCTCGACGAGATCTTGCCGACACCGCCGCCGAACAAGTCAGAGACGCAGACCCTGAAATTGCCTGGCCCGGCGACTGTGGGCCAGGGGATTCTCCCGGGCACAGGATCGGGAGGTGGAGGTGGTTCCGGCGGTGGTTCGGTCGGCGGGGTTGGACCAGGGATTGGGCCAGGCACGCAGTTCTTCGGCGCCCAGGATCATGCACACTCGTTTGCTTATGTGATCGACTGTTCGGGCAGCATGGAATCGCGAAGATCGCTCGACATCGCCAAGCGCGAGCTCCTGGCGTCGGTGGGCCAGCTTCCCCCGGACGCCTCGGTCGCCGTGATCTTCTACAATCTCCAGGCCGTGATGCTCAGCGATCCCCGCGGCCGAGAAGGTCTGATGGCGGCCACCAGGGCCAACAAGGGCTGGATCGAAAGCCAGCTTGCCTCCATCAAGGCCGACGGCGGCACCGACCACATGCGGGCGCTTGCCAAGGCCCTGGAGATCAAACCCGAGGTCATCTTCTTTTTGACCGACGCCGATATGATGTCAAGCTCCGACGTCAACAAGGTTCTCACCAGCGTGGGCTCAACGCGGATCCAGGCAATCGAATTCGGCATGGGAACAAGCCTTGGCGAGCAAACTCCCCTGGCCCGGCTCGCCACCACCACCGGTGGCGCTTATCTCTACATCGACGTCAGCAAGTTCCCGCGCTCGGACAAGGGCTATTGAGGCTTTTCGCAGCCTCTTTTTCGAGCTAGTCCCTTTCGCTCCCGCGCGTGGTGTTGTCTAATAATTTCCCTCATGACGGTCTCGATCCGGGAGCGTGAGAACTCGAGCGGTCGGGGCGGTCGCAACATGGTTCGCGCGAGATCCCACGTGCTCGCCATGGTCAGGGTTGGCATGGCCGCGCTTTCGGCCTGGGTGCGTGCGAACACTTCCGAAGTGGAACGGCGCGAGGAACCGTCACTCGGATCATCACACGAGCTGGGCACGGAACGGGCGGCCTGGACCAGGGCATGCGCCTTGATGCGCGGCGGGCGTCGCGCTCTCGAGAGAATCACGCGTCGCATGCGCTGTCGTCCCTTGCGAACAAAGGAGCAACCGACGATGGTCCGGCAGTCATTGCGAATCCTGGCTGTGGTCGCGATCGGTCTGCTGTGCACGGGGGCGGCGGTTGCACAGGAGAACTCAGCCGCGAAGACCCAGGCCGCTCCCGCCCAGCCATCCGCGCTAGCCGTCGCCCCGTCTCTTGAGACAGTCCAGGATGTGAGCGAGCGCCCCGGGGCGTTTCCCTATTTCGCATTTTTGAACGACCCAGCCTACAACCTGCTCGAAAAGGTTGCGCTCTGGATCGTGTTGCTGGTGGCCGTGGCGGGCCTGCTTTACGCAGGCGGCCTGGTGGGCCAGGTGATCGGCGCGGACCAGGGAACCGAGCGCATGCGCGAAATTGGCGCAGCGATCCGCCAGGGCGCCAATGCGTATCTTGCCCGCCAGTTCCGGGCGATTTTCCCCCTGATGGTCATCCTGACGGGTCTCTTGTGGGCGACCGCGGAAACCTCAGGCGCGGTGGCGCTTGGCCGGGCCGCGGCGTTCTTCTGCGGCGCGCTTTTCTCCTGGCTGGTTGGTTTCGTGGGCATGAGCCTCGCCGTGCGGGGCAACCTGCGCGTCGCGGCCGCTGCGCGCACCAGCTACGGAGGCGCACTCCAGCTTGGCTACCGCACTGGCACCATCACTGGCATGCTCACAGACGGTCTGGGCCTGCTCGGCGGCACGCTCATCTTCATGACCTATGGCGAGCACGCCTACGAGGTCCTTCTGGGATTCGGCTTCGGCGGCACCTTGCTCGCACTTTTCATGCGCGTCGGCGGCGGTATCTACACCAAGGCCGCCGACGTGGGCGCGGATCTGGTTGGCAAGATCGAGGCGGGGATTCCCGAGGACGACCCGCGCAATGCCGCAACCATCGCCGATAACGTCGGCGATAACGTCGGCGACTGCGCGGGCATGGCCGCCGACATCTTTGAAAGCTACGAGGTCACCATTGTCGCCGCGATGATCCTGGGCTACGCCAGCTTCGGTCACAAGGGCGTGATCTTTCCGCTCCTTGTGCGGGCGATCGGCGTCGTTGGCTCGATCTGGAGCACCTCCACCGTCAAGGCAAGCCCAGGCAGCACAAGCGACGAGGCGCTTCATTCCGTGCACAGGGGGTTCTTGCTAGGCTCGGTTTTCAGCGTCGTGGGCTTTGTGCTGCTCGGTTTTGGCTACCTGCAATTCCCCAGGTCATACTACGCCGACTATCCCCAGGCGCTCGGCGGCGCGGAACTTGAACCCAGCTTCGCCAGGCAAAAACACCAGTGGGAAGCGGACCACGCCCATCTGCTCAAGAGCAAGCGCGAAAGCGACCACAGTCAGTACAAGACCGGGCTCTCCGCCTTCGTGCGCAGCCACGCCGGGGCTTCGTACTTCGCGGCGGGCGGACTGCCGCTCTGGGCGAGCCTGGGCACCGACTGGCTCGACATGCGGCCCGCCTGGACCTGCCTGATCGGAATCATTCTGGCCATCGCACTTAACAAGGCCACCAGTTATTACACGCACACGCAGTACGGCCCTGTCAAATCGCTCGCCAAGAGCTGCCAGACCGGCCACGCCACCAACATCATCCAGGGCTTTGCCGTCGGCTATGAAGCGGCTGTCGTTGCCACATTGATCATCGCCGTGGCCATTTTGCTCTCGGTGCTGATCTACTCAGGCGCGACGCCGATCTTTATCGCCTATGGCGTGGCCATGTGCGGGATCGGAATGCTGACGCTCACGGGCAACACGATTAGCATGGACGTTTTCGGCCCCGTGGCGGATAACGCCAACGGTATTGGCGAGATGGGGTACGACCGCGCGGAGATGGGCGAGGAAAACTACAAACGCGCCCGCCAGATCCTGGCTGATCTCGACGCCGTGGGCAACACCACCAAGGCTGAGACCAAGGGCATTGCCATCGGAAGCGCAGTCATCGCGGCCGTGAGCCTGTTTGCCAGCTTCATCGCGGTGATCGTGGTCGGCAAGGAAGATCTGATCGGTGAAATGTCCGTTGCCCAGTATTACGAAGAAGCCGGCAAGCTCTCGATCGCCTATCCCCAGGTGTTTGTGGGTGCGCTCATTGGCGGGGTTGTGCCTCTGCTCTTTAGCTCGATGTTGATCCGGGCGGTCGGCCGCGCGGCGTTCCTCATCGTGAAGGAATGCCGCGTGCAGTTTCGCGACCAGGACATCTGGAGCGGTAAGAAGCAGCCCAACTACAGCCGCGTCGTCAACATTTGCACGACGGCCGCGCAGACGGAGCTGATTGGCCCTGCGCTCCTGGCGATCTTGATGCCGATCCTGGTGGGGATCTTCCTGGGATCGCAGGCACTCGGCGGCTTTCTGGCGGGAATGATCATCGTCGGGCAATTGCTCGCGGTTTTCATGTCCGATGCCGGAGGCGCGTGGGACAACGCCAAAAAATCGATCGAGGATGGACTCTACGGCGGCAAGGGGTCGGAAGCACACAAGGCGGCCGTCACGGGTGACACCGTCGGCGACCCGCTCAAGGACACCGCTGGCCCCGCGCTCAATCCGCTCATCAAGGTCATGAACATGGTCTCACTCCTGGCGATCATGCCCATTCTCACCTTCGGCCAGACTCAGATGCTGCTGGTCTACCTGGTGGGGATGCTGGGGATCGGCGGCGTGGCCTGGGCCGTTTGGCGCAGCAAAACCGAGAGCAAGGAGCTCAAGGAAATGGAAGCCGAGCTGTCAGCCTCGTCTTGAGCCGATCCCTCGTCTCGAAAAAGAGCGCAACGGAGTGCGCGTGCCGCAGGACGGCCACGGAGGGCCGTCGCTCTTTCGGCCTGGTGTTGGGGATCAATCCTTGGCGCGCTGATTTTTCTCGCGGAGAAGATGCCGGCTCGACTGCAAAATGCGATGCTGGCGCGACCTTGAGGCACCCGCGGCCTCTGACTGAGCCTTGAGGTCCGCAAGATTCGCGCGGCAATACGCGCACTCGATGACTTCAAGGTGGAATTGCACGTATTCCGTGAGATCCGGATCGAGCACGTCGAGCAACAGGCTGCCAAGCTGTTGCCGATCCGGGCACGTGAGCCGTCCCCTGCGCCAGATTGCCCCCAGAGAATGAAGCTGGGCGTCGGCGCGATTTCTGCGCACATCCTCGAGCCGAGCGCGGAGCTCCGCGGAATCGCGGAGCGCCTTCTCAACCCGGGCCGACTCCCCCGGCGGCAGCGCGTCAGCCAGATAATCCCTGAGCGCGACTTCGTCGATTGGGCGCAGGGGTCCAGGCTCGCGCGGGGATCGTGCCCTGGTTTCAGGATCCGGACTCGGTTTCTCAGCCATCGTTTCGGCTCCACGACCGGGCCTAGCTCTCACCCAGCTCTTCGAGCGACAGGCCCGCGCGGCGAGCCATCTCCTTCAGGCGGGCGATTGTTTGAAATTTGTAACTGGCTACCGCCTGCTCGGTCATGTCCAGGTGCGCGGCGACGTCTTTATTGGCCCAGCCCTTGACGACAAGGAGCTCAAGGCAACGGAGGCGGTCGTAATCCCCCCGCGCTTGCCATTCCCGCACAAGCTGACCCATGGCATCGGCCAGTAGCCGCTCCTCGGCCTGTTTGCGCTCACCGCTACGCGCGATGCTCGATGCCGCGCGGGCACCGCCAGCCACCTCGTCAAGGGGCCGGCCGTGATCGTCCGAGCCAAATTGATCAATCGGCCGCCGACCTTGTTTGCGCAGATGGTCGGTCAATTTGTGCGCAGCGATCGAGAACAGGTACGCTTCCATGTCCCGATTCTCGTCGTAGTGCGGCAAGCTCGTCAGGAAGCCGACAAACGTCTCCTGAACCACGTCCTCACTGGCGGCATGGTCGTGCAGCCGGCTCTCGACGAACGCCAGCAAACGCCCCTCGAACCGCTCAATCATCTGCCGCCACGCCTCGGCGTCCCCCGCGCGCACCTGGCGCACCAGGAGAGCATCCGTCTCGCTCTTTGCCATGGTGAATCGGCCCCGACCGGGGTCTCGAAATCGGCCGGAGCAGAATACCCCCGTTCACGCCGATCTCGCCGCTATCCCCAGTTTACCCCGAATCGCAGGCCCTTGCCTATCCTTCCGGTCGCTACCATGAAAACATGATGCTCAGATGAGATTGCTGATTCGAGCATCATGCGGTGAACTGATAGATGAGCACTCCCGCCGCGCCCACTCCCGCGGCCGCGAGCAACCGCAGCTTCTGGGTGTAGTAACCGCGCGTGGCCTCATCCGCCCGGATATAGCTTGAGATCGCACCGAGACAGACGAGCAAAAAAGCAAACCCGCCCCCCATGACCACGAGCCGGCGATGGACCAGTTCGCGGTTGTATTCCCGTGTGAAGAGCGTTCTGCGCTCGGGCGACGCATCGATCCTGAGCGTGGTCAGGAATACCTCGCCGTACTCCTTCTTGATGGCGGTGGTTTTTGTGCCTTCAATCACGGAATCGACCAGGCTCTGAGGAGGCGTCCAGGTTGATGGAATCTCGGGGCTCAGCCATTCGGTCACGAAGCGGTTAAGCGCAGTGCGAGCCTCGGTCTGCGCGCGTTCTTGAGTCGCGCTTAAGAGGCCCTCGACACTCTTGCTTGACCCTTCCACGGCCGCCTCGTCAGCGCGTGGCCGGGGCTCATTCACGGCGGCGGCTTCGGTCGTGTGGGTGCCCTTCAGGATTGGAACAGGCAGATCGTCGGTTTCAATTCGTTCGTCCGAAAGGTCGGAATCGTTCGCGCGGAACGCATCGTGCATTTCATCGCGCAAATCATGATAGGTGCGGCGGAGATCGTCGCGCGCCTCGCGAAGTGAATCACGCACCTCGTCGCCGGCCTTCCTGAGTGCGTGATGGGCCTCGCGCAGCCCACGCTCCGCCCGGTGGTGAGCGTCGACGTCTCGGCGGATCTCGATCCGATGCGATTTGCGTACCGCGACGATTACCAGGAACACGATCAAGAACACAATGAAGAAACGCTTCATGGGTCGTTCTTCCTCGAGCAGGCTGCTCCGACTTCGGCGGTTTCCATTCCGTGCGCTGATAGGGACGATCGGCGACAGAAGCTCTTCGTTCGGCCGGTCAGATTCTTAGCCTGCGACCGCGTTTGGTCGCCGTGGCCAGATATCTTCGGTATGCAGCCGCGGTTTCATCCCAGGGGCTAACAAGCTGAATGACGATTGGAATCACAGTCGCGATTGCGATCGGCATCGCGGTGCTCTGGTACGGCCAGGCCATGGAGGCGAGGACTGCGGCGGCGATCACAGTCCAGACCACGGGCCGCATGCGAAAGCGTGCTGACCGCGTGCGTTCGCTGCCTGAGAACCAGCCGGTTGTCAGCGTATAGAGCAGGCCGAAGTAAACGACCTCGAAGTTCTGAGGCTCGGTGACGCGTTGATCGCTCAAAGGCCATTCCAGCTTGAGAGCATGGAAAAGAACGATGGCGACAGCGCCTGTGGCCATCCCTCCCACGAGCCCCACGAGCCGCCGATAGACGAGATCGATCGAGGTCCGCTCGAGCAGCTTGTTGGGCACGAGAGCAACCCAGGTGCCCAGCAAGGAGAGGAGGGCGAAATAGGCACAGAGGGCCGGATCCCTGGAAGGATCGATGCGCATCAGCACCATTGCCGGAACCGAAAAGAGCGCCACCAGAAGCGCTGAGGCGAGCATGGAGCCGGTGAGCTCGGCCACGATCATGCGTCGCGTGGGTTTCGGCGGCGGCTCGGGCACGGCCTGGACGGGCTGGGCCGCAGCCTGGAGCCGAAAAGGTTGCGCGGCCACGGGCTCGACAAAGGCCTGCATCTGCGGCTGAGCCGCGGGAGGCGTCTGATAGCGCGGCGGCCGGGTGAGCGCGTCGAGATTCGCGCGGATTCGAGCCCGCAACGCATCCCGGGCCGCGGAACGCCGCGCCCGCCAATCCTGTGCGCGGGTGCGAGGTCCGGCTGCATCCGCCGGCCGCGTATCAGGGCCGATATAAAAAATCTCCTCGGCCCGAGACTCCGCCCCAGCCTGGTGAACCGCCGCGTACTCGGCGCCGCGGTATGGCTCGCCAATGATCCGCACCTCGGGATCCAAAGGTGCGTCCTCTGCCGGCAAGAGATCGCGAAGCCGGCTCGGGCGGTCGTTCGGATCCTTGGCCAGAGCCCGGGCCACGATCGAGCGATAGGGCTCCGCCAGTACGGAAACATCGGGCCGCGCAGTCAGGTGCTTCATCAAGACCTCGGCCACCGTTTCGCCTTCAAACGGCACACAGCCCGTGAGCATCTCGTAGAGAATCACGCCGATGGCGTAAACGTCGATCGGTTTGTGATACTTGCCAGTGCCGATCTCGGGCGCCATGTAATGGCAGGTGCCGATGCTCTCGGAATGGTCGCTGCCACGCGAGGCACTGATCAACTTGGCGAGGCCATAATCACCGATCTTAACAATCCCCTCTTCCATGAAGAGGTTCGCCGGCTTGAGATCGCGGTGCACAATGCCGTGATCGTGCAAATACGACACGCCGTCGATCAGCCCGCGCATCCAGCGCCGAACTTCCTCAATCGGAAGCCCATTGGGATGCTGGGCCAGCACGTTCGAAAGGCTCGGGCCCGAGACATATTCCATCACGACAAACGTGTCGCCCTCATCGGTCGTCTTCAGATCGAAGATCGAGAGCAGATTTGGGCACTTGAGATTCATGCATTGCATGACGCCCCTGCGCTCAATCTCCAGATTCCGCAGAATCAGCTTGAGCGCGACTTCCTTGCCGGAATCCGAGGTTGCAAAGTAGACCTCGCCAAAGCCACCGCGGCCAATCGCACGCTTGATGGTATATCCCTCAAGCGGCCGGGCGCCGGAAGCAAACATGTAGCGCCCGCCGGGCGTGCGTGAGCCGGCCTGGACCACGTCGGAACCCTTTGGATCGGTTCCAGACGAATCCCTCGGTTCGTGGATCGCTGTTTCGTTGATGTCGCTGCCCACGTCGAGCTCCACTCTGGAGACGTCTTTCGCTTCCGCCGTAGCGTTCATCGTTTCACCTATTCTTCGTCGCCAGGGCATCTATCTTACACCGGCTGCTCTCCGAGAGTTTCCAGGCTGAACGAAAATCCATCGCCGAGAACGCTGGAAGTCAATGTCAACGGGGCTCGTGACGCACGCGTCCGCCCATCGACCTCGAACGCCCCTTCCGCCCTGCACCATAGCCCGCCGGCCTGACGATAGAGCACAACCGGCTTCGAAATCTGCCGGGCAACGATGTGAGACTGGGCATTCTGGCCAATGATGCACGTTTCACCCATGAGCAATACCGATTGAACCGCCAGAGAAAGCCGGTGCCGGCTCACCACAACCAGCTTCGCCGTGGTGCTCATCGGACTCGGGCGCTGAAATTCAAGCTCCACCGTCGAGCCCAGCCGAAGGACGTCGCCGTGCCTGACGATCGCCTGGCCAATGACCTGCTTGCCGTTGAGGAAAGTGGCGTGATTTGGCTTGAGCAGATAGGCGTCGCCGTCGCGAACAAGCTCCGCATGATTTCGTGAAATATCTCCCAGCAAGGGAACATCGGCCTGGCTTTCGTCGCCGGCTCTGCCGAGGATGACGCGATCGCCCAGGCAAACGAGGAAGCCGCCGACGGCGTCGACCCAGAGCAAGAAGCGGCGATTGGGTTCATCGAAGTGCCGCGGAGAGAAACTGGGTGTTCTGCGTTCGGTTGCGACCCTGGGGAATTCGGCCGGGGGAACGGCGGATACGAGATTGGGGGTTGCCCTGGGCGGAATGGCTCCCTGCGGGCTCATGGCGGCGATCTTGCGCCAGGCGTTGGTACGTGCCTGGCGGGCTGCGGGATGTTCAGGAATTGCGCCGAGCACCGCCTCGGCCGCGGTGAGGATTCTGGGCCACGATTCATCGGCCAGGGCCAGGTACAGTGTCTCGACGAGGTTCACGGACGATTTGCGGCGATTTTCGAGCTCAACCTTGGCGGCAGCGACTGCCTTTTCCGCCTGATGGGATCCCATGCCGGCCGCGAGCCGTTCCGCGCGTTCAAGCTGCTCGAAGGCGCGGCCGAATTCACCACGGCGGCCTTCGCTCGTCGCCAGCCGCCAGGCCTCGGCGATCTCGCGTGCACCGCGAAGCGCGGGACCGCTGATCTTCCTGCGCTGAAGGACCTCGATCCGCTCGAGTGCGCGTTCGGGATCGCCACCGTCGAGATATCGGCGGACTTCCTGGGCCGAACGATCGGCCAGGTTTAACCGGGCCGCCGCCAGCGAATCCGGCGGCGCGCCAATGCGTTCCGCCAGGTCCAGATCATCGATCGCCCCTTCGAGGTCATCAACACCGCCGCGGCGAGTCGCCCGGGCAATCAGATCCAGAGCCAGTTTTCCCCGAAATTGCACAGCTTGTTGATGGTCGGCGACCTCGGGGCGGCTCGCCAGGTCGTACGCCTCGGCGTACCGTCCCTGTCGCGCCGCTTCCTCCGCCTGCCGCAGCACGATCCGCCATTGTCCCAGCATGGATAACTCGCCGCCTGGGTTGACCATCAGGATCCCACTTCGATTGAACGCCCGAAACGTCCACCGCGAGCCAGTCCTCGCCCTTGCCGTCCATTCAGAGATGACGCCAAAGGCAAGCGGCTCGCGGTGGCGCTTTTCCCCATTACCTGTCAGAGCGTCTTGTCGCCCGGCTTCGAGTCGCCGCGCGAATCGGACCCAAACACCTTGTCAACCTCCTTGACCACATCCCGACCCGGGTCGACGAACCTCGACGAAGCCGAGGCCTCACCCTCCGCATAGCGGCCTTCCATCTCGGCACGCCGGGCCAGCACGTCCAGCCGCTCCTCAAGCTCGTTCACCGTCTCCTTGGCACGCGAAAGCGCGGAGTCGTCGAAGTGGAACTCGTTCTTGGCGCTGGTGGCCTCGATCATCCGCAGCCGGGCCTCAATGCTTGCCAGCTTCGCCAACAGGGTCGACTTCTGGGTCCGCAGATTCTCAAGCTGGTCGTGCGCGGCCTTGATGATCTTGCGCTTGGCCTTCAGCGTGGTTTGCTTCTCCTCAAGAAGTTGCGTCACATACTGATAGTGATCAAGCCGGTGGGCGAGATCTCCCTTGAGCTCTGTGACCGTATCCTCGCCGTGCGAAGTCACGCGCACGCCGCTCGCCACCCGGTCCCGCAGCGCCATGATGTCCTTCTTCTCGGTCGCAAGGTTGGCCTGGATGGCAGTGGTCTCACGCTCGAGGTGCTCAGCGTCAACCTCGGCACGGGCCAGGATTTCGATATTCTTCTCGATCATCGGCTTGAGGTTCGTGATCTCCTCGCGAGCGCGATCGATGTCGAACTGCGGATCAACAGCGTCCTTCGCGTGCTGGCGCACCTTGTGGAACGCCGTGCGGACGTAGCTGGGGGCATGCGTCCCAAAGGCCAGAAACAACCCCCCGGCGGCAAGCACGGCGGCCGCCACGCCCTTTTTCATCATCGAGCACACCATGCGGATTCTCCTCATTCCCCGAGACCCAGTGGTCAAACTTGTCTGCCCCGGACGTTTTCGAGTGGCGGTCGATCGGGCAAGCTCCCGTGTTCCACCACGCCACAAACGTACTTCGAGCCAGGTGGCCTAATATTGGGAGGGCCTGGACGCGACCTGGGTCAAGAACAGCCCCTCCTGGCCGTATCGTGCCAGGTTGCCTCGCTCGACCCTGGCCCACGGAGCCCATCCCCGCGGAAATGAAAAAGGGCGTCATTCCAGCCGAGGCCGGAATAACGCCCTGGATCAGTCTCGAAATGGAGATCGCAGTCTAGTCGCCGATCGAGCCGCTGGTTTGCACGAGCGCGTGCATGAGCTTCTGAAGCGCCTGGTTTTCAAGCTGGCGGACCCGCTCGCGCGTCAGACCCAGGTTTTCGCCCACCTCGCGGAGCGTCCGAGGGCCCTCGTCATCAAGGCCGAACCGCATTCGAATCACGGCTGCCTCACGCTCCTCGAGCGTGTCCAGGTGGTAGAAAATCTGGTCGAGATCGTCCGCCTCGATCAGCGCGGATTCGACTCCCTTACCGCGATCGTCGGTGAGCATTTCATCGATCGCCGGCCCGTCTTCATCCGAATTCTCATTGTGCTGCGTGAGATTGCTCACCCGGATCGCCTTGGCCACGATCCCCATCTTCTTCTTCGAAAGTTTGAGCGCCTTGCCCACTTCCTCATGCGTGGGCGCTCGCCCCAGCCGATCCGACAGCACCGCCGTCGCCCGCCGCCACTTGGCAAGCAAACTCACCATGTACGCAGGCAGCCGAATCACCTTGCCGCTATTCATCACAGCTCGACGAATCGACTGCTTGATCCAGTAGCTCGCGTAGGTGCTAAAACGCGTGTCCAGAGTTCCATCAAACCCCTCGACCGCGCGCATCAAGCCCAGATTGCCCTCTTCGATCAAATCCTCCAAACTCAACCCTTTTCCCAAATATCCGCGTGCGATATTCACCACCAGGCGCAGGTTTGCCTTCACCATGTGCTCGCGAGCGTAGGGGTCGCCCGCGGCGACACGATCCGCCAGCGCACGTTCCTCGGCCGCGGTGAGAAGCGGCGTGTCGTTGATATCCTGGAGATAGATTTGCAAGGGCGAAGTCGTCATGACATCCCTTCGTTCAGTCCTTCGGAGACTCATTCGGGCTCGCTCCCGGGGTGAAATCCTGGATCCTGCGACTCAAGGAACGCGGTTGCACGGGAGTGCTCATCGGAGCGGTCAATCAGCGTGCAGAAAGACACGTCTCGGCGCTAACCGAAACCTAGAACACGCTTTTTAAGCTGTCAATTCGCATACGAAGGCCGTGACCGCGTCCGAACACGAGCCTCGGAGGCATTGTCTAAAGGCGGGTTGGCGGATAGATTTGAGAGTCGAAATGAGGAAGGACGAAAACGGATAGGCAAGGGAACAAGGCGCCGTAGCCAAGTGGTAAGGCAGAGGTCTGCAAAACCTTTATTCGGCGGTTCGAATCCGCCCGGCGCCTCTTGAGGACTGAACCGAGCTCAAATCCCAGCGGTTCAGGGTTTACGACTCCAGCCCACAAGCAGGCTCTGGTTTCGTTTCACCTCGCTCGCCGCACTTTCCACTATCGTCTCGCAGACGAGCCGGCAGAGCCGTTCCACGACCGGATCGCTGAGCTGATAAAACACCTGGAGCCCTTCCTTGCGGCGCGTGAGCAACCCCGCCTCCGCCAGGAGCTTAAGGTGTTTTGACACGTTGGCCTGGCCGCGCCCTGTCTCAGCCACAACCTGGGTGACATTCCGCTCGCCAGCCATGAGCGATCGCAAGATCGCAAGCCGCGTGGTGTCCCCCAGCATGCGGAACTTTTCGGCCATCAAGTCGAGAAACTCGTCCGGAATTGTGAGCGACGCTGACATCGTCCAATCAACCATATGCCGGATCAGTTATTTTTGTGTCCATCGATTATTTTAGCATTCCGGACCCGGAGGTCCAGTCTCTCGATCCGCGTGGGAAGAGGCGCTAGCGTTCCTGCGGCTCGGGTCTGGGAGCAACGCCGGCGCGTAGACCGTAACTCGCCTGGGTGGTTGTGGCTCGCGCCTGGGGGTCGGCTGGAATTCGGACGAGCGCGAATGAAGGCGTTTTCCATTCCAGTCGCGGCGGGGTGTAACTGGGCTCGCGGGCCGGAATCACGATTCGCAACATGAACCAGACATGGCACGCACTGCCGGCGATGACAAACAGGTGGAACACGGCGTGCGGACCGAATACGCCGGGCACAAGGGTCGGCCAGTGCAATGCGTTGAAAAGGGCTCCCACGCTATAGAAAACGCCACCGAGCGGAAGCGATGCCAGCATCGCGTGCGAGTAGGTTCGACGGAGTTCGCGGTAACAAAAAAGCGCACCCCAACCCAGCGCGAGGTAACACGAGGTTGAAATCCACAGCGGCGGAGTGCCATCGTCCAGAATATGGATCGAACACAGAAGAGCGATACTCCACACGGTGCCCAAGGTGCCCCAGCGCCAGGGACCGCGGAAGAGCGACCAGGCGATGGGCGTGTAGGTTCCTGCGATGAGCAAGTAGATCCCGACGTGGTCGATTCTGTGCAGGCTGTGAAGCGTTACCCCCGAAACGGGCGCGGCGTGAAACAGCGTGCTCGCGGCGTAGCAAAATGCGAGCGTCGCTCCAAAAATGAACAAAGAAAACGAACGGCCGCGGCGGTAGCGATGCGTGTCAATCACCTCGCCCACCCTGGCAACTGGATCGCTCAGGGAACGCGTCCACAGATGCTTCGCGGCGGCAATCGCCAGAATCAAGCCCACGCCATGCGTCAAAGCGCTTGCGGGCTCGCGCAGAACCAGGAGACTCATGACGGCCTCTTCTCGGGTGAGTCCCGTGCTGGACCGGGGGGCCGAGCGGGAAGGGCACGACGCCTCGCTTTGGTTTCGTCCTGGCCTGCGTCTGCCCTTAACCTATTATTCGCATGGCCCGGTATCAATAAATACGTTTACTCCTCCTGGTTCGTGCGATCGCGAATTTGGATTCGCCGGGCCACGATTCCACCCAGAATGATGCCAAAACACAACCAGGTGCCGGGTTCAGGAATCGGCGTGGGAGGCGGGCCAAGCACTTGCGCTTCGAGATTGAGACTTGGTTTTGAGGCTGTTGCCCGGCGGTGCGCCACGGCTGAGGAGTGCTTTAAACCAAGCATTTTCTCGAGATCGGAGAGGCCGTTGTTCGTCCAGGAGAGGAGCTTGCTGGGCACGCTGTTGATCCAGTTTGTGACCGAATTGGTTGTAACGGTCGCGCTGCTCGTCGCGGTTGTGCTGGATCCACTCGAGGCGCCGGCGCCTCCCCCGGTGCTCGCTAGCCCAAGCGTTGCCAGCCAGTGGTTGATTCCAGGATAGGCTGCAAGAGGATTGGTGATCGCGCCAAGCGCCGAGCCATCTGCTGCTGCGGCCGTACTGGGGCGTTGGCTCGGTACGAACTCCACAAAATAGGTCTCTCCGGGTGTTTTCACGAGCGCCATGCCGGAGCGAGAAAGCGTCGCAGTCAGCTCTGATTGGATCGTGCGATTGAAATCGAGCGGCCCAACCGCTCCCGTGGAATCGGCAGGGTTCACAGGAATGGTTGTGATTCCAGCAGGGAGATGCTCACCGCCGTGAAGCCCAAAGATCATATAGGTAGGTGTTGACCCGACCGGCGGCACCGGATGCGGATCAAAGGTTGACGGCAGCATCAGCTCCTGGCCGTTCTGATCAAGCAGGATCGGCCGCGAAAGATCCTTCGGGGTGAGCACCTGGCTTAATCGTTCCGCCTGGCAGGGCGTCGTTGCGGTCAACCAGAGAAGTGCACCAAGGATAGCGGCGAACATCCCACGGGAAAGCCGTGTCCGTGAGTCGGGGCCTTGCATATGAAGCGCGGCCCTGCCATCGTTCGCGTGGGCTCTGGAATCAGAACGGAAAACTGCCGCCATCCTGGCGTACCTCCCAGCATGGGATTAGCTCGAGACGCGCACGAGCCCTTCGCCCCGATTTCCTGGGGCTTTTGCAGCTTCGCGAGGCGTCTTCAGAGAGGATTCAAGAGATGCGAGCTGAAAAACAGCTCAAGTGAGGCGACAGGTATACCGATAATCCGACGTGGGTCAATCTCGACCGGCTGGGAACGAATCACACTTGGGCAACGGCCGCCGGGTGACTTTTGGTGCACCGGGCGGCCGGATGCGAGAAGCGGAATCTCCTGGAGCTCGACAGGGACTACTTGACCTTCAGGAGCTCGACCTCGAAGAACAGCGTGGCATTGGGCGGGATGACGCCCCCCGCGCCCCGCGCTCCATAACCCAGGTTGGGTGGGATCAGCAGGTGCCGCTTGCCGCCTGGCTTCATCGTGGCCACGCCTTCATCCCAGCCCGCGATGACCTCCTGAACCCCGAGGGTGAACGAAAAGGGTTGGCCGCGATCGACAGAACTGTCGAACTTCTTGCCCTTCTGGCCGTCCACCCAGAGCCAGCCGGTGTAGTGCATCACGCACGTTTGACCGGCCTTTGGCGAATCACCTTCGCCGACCTTTTCGTCCGAGTACTGAAGCCCGCTCTGGGTCTTGATCATCTTCTTGCTTTCCTTGGCGTCCTGGCTTGCAAGCGCCGTGGCGACCGGGATCGAGGCCGCCGCGAGAGCCGTCGCCATGACGGCCAGGAAAAATCGAGGCGCCGGGCTGCCCGGCCTGGAAATCGTCGGCATGGATCAACCTCCGTGAAATGGAACCTTGTTCACGATGGCCGTGACCGTACCAAATCCCCTGTCTCTCTGGGAATGGGTTACGAATCCGACCCAACTGCGCTGGGTCCACTAGCCGCGAAGAATGCCTTTTTCGGCATCGGCGAGATGAAAGTCCGATCAAATTCCGAGAAAGGCCGTATAATGACTGGGAGTGTGCAGGCCTGGGCGTTCCGCGATCGCCGTATACCCACCCCGCGGCGCCCATTCGTGACCCTCGATTCCACCCCAAGCCTGAAAGGAATCCGTCGATGACGGGGGCCTTTGCAGTCGGTGACTGGATCGGTGGCCGGTTTCAGGTCTTCGATATCCACGAAGGCGGCATGAGCCTCGTCTACGTGGTGAACGACCATCTAGCGGAATCGAGCTCCAAGATATTCGCTCTAAAGACGTTACGCGAAGATTTGCTACGCAGCAAAATCCGTGTCAGCCGATTTGCGGCGGAATGCCGGCTTTGGGTACAGCTTGGTGCTCACCCCAATGTGGTGCACGCGCACTCCGTGGAGGTCATCGATGACCGGCCTTACGTAATGCTCGAACTGGTTCCCGGCGGCGATCTCAATCGCTGGATCGGTCAACCTAGACTTGACCTACCGCACGCACTTCGGTTCGGTTACCAGTTCTGCCAGGGAATGGAGCACGCGATCCGGCAAGGGCTGAACTGTCACCGCGACGTCAAGCCAGGCAACCTGCTCATCACCCAGGAAGGCACGCTCAAGATCACCGATTTCGGCCTCGCGCGGGTATGCGAGGAAATGGTCGCGGTCCGGCCGGAACTGCCTGACGGCTCGATTCCCCTCTCCGAGCCGACCAGACGTCATGAGATCATCTGGATCGATCCCCGCGATCGCCCCCCGGCGCAACCCGGCGACGGGGCGCAGACAACGCCCGCTCCTGCCCGCCCCCGGGTCGCGAGCTCACGAGAGGCCACGGTCAAAAGCACCAGCCGGCCGAACGGCGGACTGCAATCGCCCCGGCTCGATCGAGCCGCCTCTACTCGAACACCCCGCACGCGCGTGCCCAGCAACGCCATCCCACTCGACGGTTCAAGCATGGGGCTCGATGGCGCGACCACGGTCGATCGTGAAACCAGTGACTATACTTCACCTTACGACATCAAGGGCGCACGGCTCACACGTGATGGCGCACGCCTGGGCACGGGCGCATACATGGCTCCCGAGCAATTTCGCGACCCCGCCTCGGTCGATGTTCGTGCCGATATTTATTCTTTCGGCGTGGTGCTCTTCGAGATGCTCACGGGGCATCTGCCGTTCAAGGGGCGATCGCTTGACGTTCTCGACGACCAGCATTCGCTGCAACCGCCCCCATCGGTCGTGAAGGCAATACCGCATCGCTATGCCCGCTACGCCAAACCCGTCGACGCGATCGTTCAGCGCTGTCTCAAGAAAGAGCCGCTCGATCGCTACCAATCGATGGCAGAGCTGCGGCATGCCTTCAAGGCATTGCTGGCCCAGATGCCCAGGGCATAAACGCGTCTTCCGACTCAGTTACGGAAATGCGGCTGCCCTTGCTCGTTCGCATGCCCAGGCGTGGTATACGCTTCCGGCGGATAGTCGTGGTACGTCTGAGTCCAGGTGTGAATGCAGCCAGCGACGCCCAGGCTCACCGCGGCCATCATGACCAGAAGCAAGATGCGGCCAAGCGCGCGCATGGGAAGCTCCTCGGAGTTTTACAAGCCGGCAATCAGCGGCACCGGCTTGGGAGGGGAATGTTGCGGAAGGAGGACTGGTGATCAGGAGGCGGACGGTGGTAGCGAAGCACCAGACGGAGGCGGAGGCGCAGGGGTTTGGGGAACTTCCGCGGGTGGAGGTGCAGTCTCCACCGGCCTGTCGGGCTCAGCCTCGCCGCCGATCGATGTCCGCGTCGGGATCGGCTCGGTCGTTCCAAGGTAGTCCCGCGCAGGGGGGCCCGTGTACGTTCCCGGTATCCCAGACGCGTTCGAAAGCGGTCCCGGCAGCGGAAAGTCGTCGCACTCGGAGCAATGGAACAGCGAGTGATGCGCAGTGCATCCCGCCAAGCAAAGCCCCAGAACACCCGCGCCCAGGATCCGGCCGATCCTTGCCATGTCGATATCCTTTCGACCTTCGTTCCCGTCGTGGGCTTCCTGCCCGCCTGCGTTTCCCTGATATCGGCCAGATCGAGACGCCAGGATCAGCTCAAAGATCCGGATTCTGCCGAAAGTCACGATCACAACGCCGGCTAGATCAGTCGGAAACCCCCACGCCGGGTATTCCAACCCGCGAAGGAAGCTCGCCGTCTTGAATGCGGCGAATACCTTCCAGGTAGCGATCTCGCTTGGACATGCGTTCAGAAGGGTCGGGCGTGAAGAACCCGATCATCTCGTACTGAGCCGCCGAGCGGCGACAGACCGTCGACCAGGCCGCGGCATCGAGATGAAACGTCCGAGCGGCCCAGGCCGCGTCGATCGCAGGCACGGGCGTTGACTCCGGCCAGTCCCAAAGTCCCCGGCCCCTGAGCGCTACCAGCACCGCATTCGCGAGCAAGACGTGTCCGGAGAGTGTGGGATGGACCAGGTCGTGAAAGAGCTCATCGTCTAGAATCCCGCGTCGGCTCGCGCTGCGAAGCAGATCAGGGCCGTCGATGAGTTCCACCGTCCCGGGATAGCGCGTGGCCACGCGGCGATACGCCTCTTCCAAAGGGGTCACACACCTCAGCGGGAGCCCGTCCAGGTCTCGGGCAAGCCGATAGTGCTGATTGGCCTCAGGAATCGCCCCGTTGCGATCAAACAGCCGCCCCAGCCGATGATGGGCGATCGCCAGAGTGGGCTGTTTCTTGAGCATGGCTTGATAGCCCACAATCGCCAGGTCAGGCGCAGCGATCTCGAGCGCACGAAGCTCGAGCAGTTTTTTGTAAAGGCTGGCCCGCTCGCGCTGAGTCGTCGCTGGCAGCGCGCACGATTGATTGGGATCGGCTGCGTCATTCCCCGGAGGAATCACGAAGATCACCGCGCAGTGGAGCCGTGCACAATCGCGAGCGATCGCCTCCAGCCTACGCTCAAAATCCGCGTAGACCGCGCGGGTTTCCACAGCCGTGGCCGCGGGTCGGCCAATCGTGCGCTCGAGCGACCCAAACGACCGCGCTGGGATGATTCCCACGCGGATCCGCTCGAGATTCTCCCGCGCCAGGCGAATCAGGGCGGATACCCCTCCCGCGTGCTCAAGAAGCGCCCAGGCTCGGGAATCGGTCCGCTCGTCGTCATAGTAGTAGGTGCGCGCCTCGAGGGAGAATCGAGCCAGAAACTCGTTGTGCCCGGAATAGACAATCACCACATCGGGGCGTTCCCTGAGCTGGGCCAGTTTTTGATGCTGCGCCTCCAGCGCAGCCCCCCGCTCCGCCAGCACGCGCACCCGAACCCGTCGATCCGGCAAGACGTCAGCGAGCGTCCGCTCCACGATGGCGCCCACAGAAAGCCAGTCCTCATACGGGCAGCCAAGCGCGCTTGAGCCACCGATCACCACCAATTCCGCACGCTTCTCGGCTGCCTCGATGGGCGCAGGCCAGAAATCGAGCCGAGGCAGGCGATGCCTGCGCTCAAGCCAGACCGATGCGGAGAGCTCGGCGAATCCAATCGCAAGGAGCAGCGACACAGCCAGGGCTGAGATCCGCAATCGCCAGATTCGCGTTCTCAGGCCATTTCCTTGTGGAATCACGGCGAGCAGCAACGCCGCGACCAGGCCAAGCGCAGCGGCGAGCACGAGTATGGGGTACCCCGCGAGCAAACCCACCAGACAGGCTGCGGCCAGCCGCCCGTGAAACGCCTGTGGCGAACCCAATGGTTCAAGCTTGCTGACGCCATAGCCCGCGGCAATCAACCCCACGGGTAGAACTACCGCGAGTACTGGAACGAACCGCCAACGAACCTGGTTCCGAGCCTGCTTCGCCCCGGTTTCGACCATCGCCAGGTCCCCTGCCCGACCCTGCTCGGGCGCATTCGTCATGAGACTTCTCTTTTCGGGTCGACCCGCGCTTCTGTATCATCGGCTAGCCGGCCATGAAGGGGCTCGCCGTGTGCCAGCGCAGGCGGCCGGGAGGGTGATGCCGATCCATGATCACGCGACGATCTCGAGGCCGCGAAGTCGCCCTCCAGGTTCTTTACCAGGTTGAGCAAAACGGTGGCACCTCGCCCGCCGAAATCCGCCGGTTCATCGACCGCAGATTGCTCGGCGACAAGGCCCTCCGTGAATTTACCGAAGGGTTGACCCAGGGCGTCAAGGATCACCAGGCAAAGATCGACGCCCTGATCTCCGAAGTCGCCGAAAACTGGCGCATCGACCGCATGGCCGCCATCGATCGCAACATTCTCCGCCTGGGCGTCTACGAGATGCTCTACCGGTCCGACATTCCGCCCAAGGTGGCGATCAACGAGGCGCTCGAGCTCGCCAAGCGTTACAGCACCGCGCAATCCAGCCGCTTCGTCAACGGCATCCTTGACCGTATCCTGCAGCAGCGCACGCAAGGCGAAGCCGCGGAATCCACGCCCATACCAGCTCCTGAATCCGAACCCGAGTCTGCACCCGGCGGAGAAGCGTAACCGCCATGGCTCTCTCTGGCTGGATGGATCGACTCAAAAAGGGGCTCGCCAGAACTGCTGAGCTCCTCAACCTTCGCGCCTGGTTTGGGCGCAAGGTAGACCAGTCGTTTCTCGACGAGCTCGAAGCCCGCCTGATCAAGGCCGACGTTGGCGTCACCGCCGCGGGACGCATCCTCGACAAGGTGCGAGACGCCTTCGCCGACAAGATCGCCGACGAAAATCTGCTCGATTTCGTCAAGCACGAGCTCGTCACCCTCATGGAAGACCCGCGCGGATCGGAGCTCACGAGCGCCGCCAGGGGCCCAAGCGTTTATCTGGTCGCGGGGATTAACGGCTCGGGCAAGACCACCTCGATCGCCAAGCTGGCCCAGCGGCTCAAGAACGAGGGCCGCTCGATCGTGCTCGCTGCCTGCGACACCTTCCGCGCGGCAGCCGCCGACCAGCTTGCCATCTGGGCTGAACGCGCAGGCTGCGACATTGTCCGCGGATCCGAAGGCGCAGATCCCGCCAGCGTCGCTCACGACGCCTGCCAGCGCACGCTAGCCAAAAACGCCCAGGTGCTCATCGTCGACACCGCCGGCCGCCTGCATACTCAGACGCATCTGATGCGCGAGCTCGAAAAGATCCGAAACGTCGTCAGCCGCCAGATCCCAGGCGCACCCCACGAGGTCCTGCTTGTCATCGACGGCACCAACGGCCAGAATGCGATCCGCCAGGCCGACGTCTTCACCAAAAGCATCCAGTGCACTGGTGTGATCCTCACCAAGCTCGACGGTACCGCCAAAGGTGGCTCCGTCGTCGGTGTCCGCCAAACACTCAACTTGCCAGTCAAGTTCATAGGCATCGGCGAAGGTATCGACGACCTGCAGCCCTTCGACGCCCCGCAGTTCGTCGAATCGCTTTTTGCGTGAGAGCGAATCCGGCACTGAGTCCTCCCAAGGCGCCGTGGTCGCGTGGAAATCGTGCGTCCTTGCGTACCACGACAGATGGTCGGAGGGATCTTCCAGATCGGTGCATTGCCGGATCCCCAGAGCTGGCACTATAATCGGTAGACATTGGTTTTACCTTCCAGCGCCGCTGCGCGCGGAGCGTCTGCTCCGGCCAGGGCCTTGTGTTCGGATCCTCTGGGCGAGCAATCTCGATGACCGCGTCGACCTACTGGCCGCGACTGCAAAACGAGCTGGCGTCAGACCCTCTTCTGGTCCTCGGTCTAGTGGCAGCCCTGATCGCAATTGCAACCACGCCGATCGCGTTTCTGGTGCTCGGTCGGATCGACTGGTTCAAGGCCAGACGGGGGCGCGTGCTCCAGAAACCCGCATTCGCGTCGATCGTGGTCGGCATGATGCTTGTCATGAGCATCCCTGCCATTTTCGCCGCACTCGTGTTCAAGAGCAGGTCCTTCGATCGCGACCGCTACGAGTTCGACCCCAACAAAACGCTCTCCGTGCTCGACCAGGGGCGCGCTTACGAAAATCTCAAGACCGCCGACGACGCGGTGCGAGCCGAGATGGTACGGCTTGCCACCGAGCGCAAGAACCTGGTCAACGCGGTGAAGAAGCTCGACGAGACGATGCTCGCCCTGCGGGCTTCCGCCGCGTCTCCCACCGAGACCACCAAGCGATTCCCGGCCGTGCTGCAGGCACTCGCCAAGGTACGTGAAAGCGTGGGCGTCGACGGTCCGCAGCAGCTTGCCGACGAGACCGCCCCTCCGCTCGACCTGCGCGGCCTGGCTGGCAATGTGCCCATCACCGTCGTCGCTGCCCCCGTTGCGCCCGTGGGAACACCCGCCGCGCCAACAGCCCCCGTCCCACCCACGGGATCGGGATTAAGCCCGGCCGAGATTACCGCAGAGCTCCAGACCGTTCCCGAACCCCAGAAGCCACTCGCCGCCATGCTCCCGCTGGCTGGACTGCCCCCCGAGTGGACCGTCGGCAAACTGGGCGAGCGCCATCTCGAAACCTTCAATGCAGACAATCTTTACGAAAAAATCGACGGCCGGGCCGAAAGCTTCATTCAGTACGGCGTGAAGGGCATGGCCTACGCCTTTTTTCACCCCACGGGCGATCCTTCGAACGAGCTCCAGCTCTACGTTTTTGAAATGGCCGACCCGCTCAAGGCGCTTGGCAAATATGGCTCGGAAAAGCCCGAGGAAGTAAGCCCAGTCTCAGTTGGGTCGCAAGGCTACTCAAGTGCGGGGAGCTTACTGTTCTATTCGGGAAAATATTACACCCAGATCGTCTCCACGCTCGACGATCCCAAATTCAGCGCGTTTGCGCTGGAAATCGCCAAAAAGGTAGCCGCCAGGCAAGCGGGAACGCCTGCGGCTGAGAAATCTCAGGCCGCCGCGGCCAATGGTGAATCGAAGGGCGCTGCCCCTGCAAACAACGATCCCGCGGCATTCTTCGCCCTCCTGCCCGCCGATAACCGCGAGGGCGATGCCAAGTACGTCGCCCAGGACGTCTTTGGCTACAGCTTCCTCTCGGACGTCTTCATGGCTGACTACAAAAAAGGTGAAGATACCTGGCAGGGTTTCCTGCGACCGTACAAGACCCCAGAGGAGGCCAAGAAGGTCTTCCAGCAATACATCGAGGGCGTCAAGAAGGACGGCGCACAGGTGAAGACGGCAACCACTGAAGGTGCCGATGAGATGATTATCAGCACCAATATCGGGATGGTTGACGTCGTCTTCCGCAAGGGAAATACCCTGGCGGGTGCAAATGGCGCGTCCAAGCAATCCCTGGCCGAGGAGTACGCGCGTAGCCTCGCGAAGAAATTGCCCAAGGCCGTTTCCAGCCTGGATAGCGCTCAATAAGAGAGTCCAGTCCGAAGGATTCCAGCCTGACGTATCGCTTCGAAGTCGATTAGAATAATGTCGGTGGCTGCCGAAGTTCCTGGTTCTGACTGGGGAGCTGCACGATGGGCGAAAAGCTAACGCGAACGCAACTGAAGAACCTGGAACGATTTGGGGGCGTGAATCCCGCCGACGAACCGTTCTCCCGGCGGCAATTCGCGACCCAGGTGGGGGGTTATGCGCTCCTGGCCGGTGGGACTGTCGCCGGAGGTTTGCTTCTCCGCGACAAGTGGGGGATGGAAGGGGTCAAACCGCCGCCCCCCGTCCGTCTCAAGAGCTACTCCGTGGCCGTGCCGGTCAGCAAGCCGAGCCTTGTCGTTGTCCGTTCTGCACCAGTGCTGGCAGAGCAATTCACGTCGAAGGAGCTCGAGCTTCAGGCACGTGAGGATCAAGCCTTCGGCATGGTCAAGGCGGCCCTCGAGAGCATGGGGGGTGTTGACCACTTCATCACCCGCGGCGACGTGGTGGTCATCAAGCCGAACGTGGCCTTTGATAAGAATCCCGATCTTGCCGCCACAACCCAGCCCGATACCGTCGCGGCTGTCACCCGTCTGTGCCTGGGCGCGGGGGCGCGCAAGGTCATCGTGTGCGACAATCCGATCAACAACCCCGAAAGCTGCTTCTTCAAGACCAAGGTGGGTGAGGCCGCGATCCGCGCGGGGGCCGAGCTCATGCTGCCGAAGGACAGCTACTTCGAGGACCTCTATGTCGGCGGCGAGACCATCACCGGCACCTGGCGCATGCTCTATCGCCCCTTCCGCGAGGCAACCAAGGTCATCGGCATCTCACCCGTCAAGGATCACAACCTCTGCAAGGCAACCGTTACCATGAAAAACTGGTACGGCTTGCTTGGTAATCCCCGCAACCAGTTTCACCAGAACATCCACGGCATCATCTCCGACTTCGCGCTCATGATGAAGCCGACGCTCGTCATCGCGGACGGCCGCAAGCTGCTCATGCGCAACGGTCCCACCGGCGGCAGCCTGAACGACGTCAAGCGGGGCGACACCATGGTCGTGGGCACCGACCATACGGCCGTTGATAGCTGGTGCGTCTCCAAGCTCCTGGAACGCTCACGGAGCGACATCATTTATCTGGACAAGGTCATCAAACGCGGGCTTGGGCAAGACTGGCGCCCGCAGTGGACGCAGGAAATCACGGTATGAGCGCTCACCGCCTCGCCGTCATGCAAGCATGATCAAGAGTGACAAGGGGCGCGGCGCCTCGCGATTCGCTCAGATCTTGATTCGTAAACTACAGAAGAAGACTTCGAGAGGTTTTGCCGGACAAAGCGAGTCTTCCGCCTGGACCTTCGCTTGAGGACACGTTCGAGAGCGAGAGTCGCCGGGAATTGATCAGGTTTAATCGATGGCGTGTCTTTCCTCACAACCTTGCCGCTGCATTGGAACTCGTGGCACTGGAGTTGCCCTGGCCGCCGCCGGGCTTTCCAGCGTACATCGAGTCAAACCCGCGGAGTCTCTCACGGCAGGCGTCAGGGAATACTGGGTTGTCGACCAGTTTCGAGGCGACATGACCGCCCATCGCCCGGACATGCCCAGGCTGGTTGGCCTCGAGACGCAAACGTCTTTAACCTTGCTTTTGCCCCGATTCACGCTTCCGCTCGCAGATTCCCTGGCCAGGGCCGACGCCAGGACCACCGCCCGCAAAGCACAGAAGCCCACGCCCCCCGCTGGAGGGACTGATGGTTAAGATCCGCCGTGCCTATGAAGTCCTCTTTCTTGGGCTCTTTCTGTTCTTCCTCTTTATTACCGACCTTCGTTATCTGAAGGGCTGGCCGGTTTCGCTCTTTCTTGAGGCGACTCCATTGGTCGCTGTGGCAACCGCGCTTACAACCCACACCATTTACCGAAACCTGGTCTGGGGTCTCGTGATCATCGCGGTCACGATGATGGTCGGGCGAGTCTGGTGCAACTGGATGTGCCCTTTTGGCATCCTCCATCACTTTTTTGGTTGGATCGGCAACCGCCGCAACACCAAGCAGATGATCGAGGTCAATCGGTACCGCAAGATCTATTCCATCAAGTATTACATTCTGACGGCGATGCTGGTCATGGCGTCGCTGTGGATCGTCCCCACAGTGATCGACGCCCCAGGCGAGATTTTGCAAGCCTACCGCGGTAGCGAGCTTCCTCAGACGGGCGTGTCGCGCGTCTTCGCGGCTGTTGGCGCGGGTATCTCGCGTTCGGCGGAGATGCACAAGCTCTCGAATGGCACGTTACAGATTGGTCTTCTTGACCCAATCGCACTTACGGTGCGGTCGATGACCACAAGCGTACTCCCGACGGTCCACAAAGCGACGGAGAGCGTTTACACCGAGCCCCGCGAGTACTGGCAAGCGTGGATCGTGGGCCTGATTTTCCTGGGCTTTCTGTTCGCGAACTGGTGGATTCCCCGCTTTTTCTGCCGCGTGGTTTGCCCGCTCGGCGCCCTTCTCGGCGTGTTTAGCCGGTTCGCGCTGTGGCGGATCGATCGCGACCCAGTGCGCTGTACCGATTGCGACCTCTGCTTGAAGAGCTGCGAAGGTGCATCCGATCCCCAGGCGGATTTGCGTAAAAGCGAGTGCTTCGTCTGCCTGAATTGCATCGAAGATTGCCCCCACGATGCGCTCACGTTCCGCTTTCTGCCGCGCAAGGCCAGCGAAATCGCCCTGCCGGCCGTCAATCGCCGCGCACTCTTTCTCTCCGGCCTGTTCGGGCTCTACTTCTTCCCAATGACCCGGCTTTCCGGCGGCGTCCGCAAGAACTTTCAACGAACGGTCATCCGGCCGCCGGGATCCGTTGCGGAAGATGAATTCCTCAGGCGCTGCATCAAGTGCGACCAGTGCATCCGCGTCTGCCCCACGAATGTGCTCCAGCCAGCTCTGTTTGAGGCCGGGCTCGAGGGGCTCTGGACGCCGATCATGATCTCCAAGATGGGCTGGTGCGAGCTCAACTGCACATTGTGTAGCCAGGTCTGCCCCACGGGTGCGATTCGTGAGATCTCACTCGCCGAGAAACTGGGCGTTGGACCCTTCGAAAGCAAGGGCCCGATCAGGACAGGCACCGCGTTCTACAACCGCGGCCGCTGCTTGCCCTGGTCAATGGACGTGAGCTGCGTTGTTTGCGAGGAGGTTTGCCCTGTCAGCCCCAAGGCGATCTTCACCCGCAATGTCGAAGTCACCAGCCGATGGGGTGGAGTGATCGAGCTCAAGCGCCCGTTCATCGACCCCTTCCGGTGCATCGGTTGCGGTATCTGCGAGCACGAGTGCCCTGTGAAGGACGATCCCGCCGTGTATGTGACCGCGATCGGCGAGACGCGAGAAAAGAGCCGTTCGCTACTGCTGGGACTGGTTGAGGGTGAGGCCCAGGACCTGATCTCGGTCTAGACACCAGGTCTTGAAATCGCTCTGCGATGGATCTCGGCCGCGAACGCCTTCCTGCGACTATCGTCGAGAACAGGTCGGGGTACGAGGGCCGGTTTTTCGTCGTGAGTTTGACCGTCCAGCAAGCGCCCGGCTTTCCCTTTGCGAGGGCCGCCCCACTGCTTGAAGAAAAAGGGGACGCCTGCGTGCGCACACTGGTCGCGGATTGAACGTACCCAGTCAGGATTGAGCGGCCGCGCCCGTACGCCGCTTTCGCCGCCAACGATGACCCAGTGGATACCCTCGAGATTGATTTGGCCCAGATCTTCGAGGAGGGGCTCAACCGAAAGAAAACGTACTCGTGCTGGCGCAGCGCGCAAGTGTTCAATACGTCGCAGGCCGTCGCGGCGGTTCTCAACGCTTACACCCCACCAGATCCACGGCTTCTCGGCCGCGGTGCGCAGCCTTGTTGCAAGCATATTCACCATCCGCTCCGAGCGCTTGGTCAACACCTGGTAAGTGTGCCAGTCCGCCAGTTCCATCACTTCCACCACACGGGCGATGTAATCGTCGGCTACGGATTCATGAAAGAGGTCGCTCATGGAATTCACAAAAATCATCTTGGGAAGGCGAAGAGAAAGGGGCTCTGAGAGCTTTTCGGGCACCAGCCGGAGATCGAAACCCTGCTCGTAAGGATGTCCGGGCACGCCCCGGAATCGCTCAGCGAAGGTCTCGGCATAGCAGTGTGCGCAGCCTGGGCTGATCTTGGTACAGCCACGGACCGGGTTCCAGGTGACGTCAGTCCACTCGATGGTGGTATTCGTGCTCATGGAGCTGACTCGGGCTAGGGCCTCGAAATGCACCGAGGTCAAGCCGCTCTTCAGAGCAACGAGCTCGATTTCATGAGGATTCATCCAGCCGTGGATTCAGCCTCGGTGCGCTCGGGTGATGCTAGCGTAGGCTCTATCAGCCAGCAAGCTAAGACCAAGGCGCTGGATTCTCCCTCCGCGCTCGCGAAATTTTCAACGATCAGCGAGCTGGAACAGGGACATCCGTAAGTCTGATTCGATTGCGGCCGCGCTGCATGTTTTCTCGAGAGGGGATGATTTTCCCACCGCGGCCGAGGATAAACCTCGGCGGCTGGTCATGGTGCGCCAACCGACATGGTATCCGCCGCAGCGTTTGCAGCGATAAACAGCGAGGCGGTACCCGTCTCGAGGGCGTCCGCCTGCCTGATGCCAGAACTGGAGGGCGACCCGGTGTGCCTGGGCAGCCTTTCGATCAGCGTAAAAGATCTTGCCGCAGCGGGCATCCGCCCTGGGCAAAATAATCTGGGACCAGACCATCGTGATCACCATTCCCCGGCATGAAGCCTCTCCGAGCGGTTCGCGCTCGTCTCCATCAATCAATGGGTTTCGAACTCGTCTTAATAAACGCTCGATGGACGACCCAGTGACGTCCCAAGCTCAAGCCGGCCTCGTATGTGGCGAGAAATCAACATCGCGCGATCACACCAGGCGATCATCGTGCACGCCAAGCTGAAATCCGCAGCGATGCACCCTTCTTGGCCGAATCTCTCGCCGCTCTTCCTTGCGCCTGCGGGCGTTCAATACGCACAATTGCCAGCGGCAGCCTCTCGTGGCGGACTTTATGTTCCTGTGTACACAGGCTGATTGAGAGGCGCTGGAAATGTTGATAGAGTAGGGAATTCCAGGCTTTTGCTGTATCGGTGTTTGGGTCGGATCGAACGGCTTCAGGACGTCCCATGGCGGACCCGCAATCATCGCGTTTCTGGCGGGCAGCGCTGCAAAGCGGCTTGCTGGACGCGCAAGCGCTTTCCGCCTGCTATGAAGCCATTTCACCTTCCAAGCGTGATGATCTGGATCACATCGATCGCCGCCTGGCACGGCAGGCCGTGCTTTCTCAGGTGCTCACGCTCTGGCAGGCGCAACAGCTCATGGCTGGGCGCACAAGCGGTTACAAGGTCGACCGTTACGTGCTCCTGGAGATGATCGGCCAGGGAGGGATGGGGCGGGTTTACCTGGCCCGCGATACGCGGCTGAACCGCCGGGTTGCCCTCAAGATTCTCTCACCGGAGCGGATCAATAACCCCCGCGCGATCGCGCGCTTTCAGCGCGAGGCGCGGGTGGGCGCTCAGCTTCAGCACGAAAACCTGGTTCGGATCTACGACTTCGGCGAGTCGAACGGGCGCTACTATCTGGTGATGGAGTACATCGAGGGCAAAACCATCGGCGCCATGATCGCTGAGGGAGGCCCAATCCCAGCCCAGGCCGCTGTGAAACTTGTGCGACAGGTTGCGCTTGGGCTCGAGCATGCGCATCGCAAGGGGCTCATTCATCGCGACGTGAACCCCTACAACATCATGGTCACCCACGATGGCACGGCCAAGCTCGCCGATCTTGGCCTGGCGATTGATCTGGCCGACGATGATCACGTCACCCGCGAAGGCGCAACCGTGGGCACCTTCGACTACGTTGCACCCGAGCAAGCGCGGCACTCGCATGCGGCGGATATCCGGAGCGATATCTATTCGCTCGGATGTTCTATTTATCATATGCTCACGGGTCACGTTCCGTTTCCGACTCCGAGCCTGCCTGAGAAGCTTTACGCACACCAGACCCTCGAACCGAAGCCCATGGAAGGCGAGGCGCCTGGAATCCCGCCCGCACTTGCCCGGGTAGTCGCTCGGATGATGCGCAAGGATCCCCAGGAGCGCTTCGCCACTCCGCTCGAGGTGTCCCAGGCGCTTGAGCCTTTCGCTGAAGGGGGGTTCGCCGCCGCGGATCTGGATAGCGCCCAGACATCGAGCGGCGATCAGGCTACTGAAAGTCCCCCGCGGCCAAACCCCTTTTATCTGGAAGACGATCGCACGCCGCCAATCCGCCAGGGGGTCTCGCTCTCGGCCTACAATCCTTCGGCCGAACCCGTGCCTGCCGTGGCATCCGCCGTGGAGTTCACCCAGCCTTCTGTTCCAACCGAGCCCGTCGTTGCCGCCGCTGAACCGCAATCTCCTCCTATCCCGACCGAAGCAAGCAACGCAACTCAGGCTCCACAACCGCCGCCGCCCAGCAGCGATCCCGACTTCCCGCTCTCGCTCGATTTTGGACCAGAACCTTCACTCACCGACAACCTACCCCGACCAAAATCACGGACCTCCGTCACACCGGCGAACGAGAATTCATGGACTGGGCCTGGCCTCGTCGGCCTGGTCGCGAAGTTAAAGCAACAGTGCGCCCAACTTGCTCAGCCAGGATCGCCGTCGCTGTGGATGGCCGCTGGAGTCCTCCTGGCCATCCTGACGGTCGTTGTCTTTCTCGCATTCGTGGGCGGTAAGCCCGCGCCTGAGCCAGAGAAGGCACGACGCGAATCCGGGAAAACAACCGGCAAAAGCAAACAGAAGTCGGAGCAAGAAGTCGATCTCACGAAGAATCTGGACTTCGTTCTCAAGACGGGAGATTCGCTCGCGGAGGAGGTCGAGGGAACGCCCAAGACTCTCGAGGCTGCGCTCCAGGCCGCAATGGGTAATCGGGGCTGGTGGGTTGAACTTCGCAACCAAAAGCCAATCAAGATCGCCCGAAATCAAGTCTTTGATTTCACGCGCGGCACAGATCGTTTGACTGTGCGAGCTGCGCCCGGGATGCGGCCGGTGCTCGAGATCGAAAGCGGCCGGACCAAACCCCTCTTTTCAGCCGGTTCCAACCTGACGCTCGAAATCGAAGGCGTCACGTTTCTGGCCCAGGCGGGCGCTGGGCCCGCAAGCAATGGACCTGCCCTGATCTTTGCAGCCGGTAAACTCCGGATGCGCAACTCACGCCTGAGCCTCAAGGGAGGAACGGTCAAGGGCTCGCGAGCGATCTCATGCGAGGGTGTCCTCGACGTCACCGGCTGCTTCCTTGAAGGCTTCGATCGTGGGATCGAAATCCGCGCAGTGAACTCCACGCCGATCCAGATCAAGGAAACGATGTTCGTCCCCTCCACCACGGCTGCGCCCGACTGGTATGGATGGGCGCTCCGAGTCGATATTCTTTCCTCGGTCGCCGCCCAGCCCAACGCACCGGGCCACAGGCTGGTACTCGATCATTGCACGATCGACCAGGTTGGCTTTCTTGAGCTCGCCTCAGGCACAAGCCAGTCTGTTCTGCAGATCGATGCGGCACACTGCGCAATCCATGCTGAGGCACTCCTCGCTTGCCCTGGCCCCCCGAACAATCCCAGCCAGGCCGCAATTGAGCGTATTCGCTGGTTTGGCTCGGGAAATCAGCTTGATATCACCGGGAAATCCTGGATCCTCGTTTCCGCGGAACGAGGAACCGCCGCACTCTCCAAGGCCGTTGTCGATCTGGACTCCTGGCTCAAAACCGCTGCGCGCGAGGAGCAAATCGTCCGTTCCAAGATTCAGTTCAAAACCGAGCCGCGATCCCGAATCGATCCGCTTGAGGCAGCCGATTTCGCCATCCAGGGTGAAGCAAACACAGGCGCGAATCCAGCCCGGGTCGGACCGGGGCGAACTCACTAATTGAACCGAATCAAGCTCCAGAGCCGCTCCTGGCGCAGCCTGGGTTGACGCTACGAACCATGTCCAACAAGAATAAGAACTCGCAGGAGAGATCTGATCTTGGGCCTGTCATCCTCTGAATGGATTGGCCGCTACAAACGATGAAGCTCATCATCGCGATTATCCAGCCGACGAAGCTCGAGGCCGTGAAGGAGGCTCTCTCGAAGGTCGAGGTCTTCCGCTTGACAGTAATGGATGTGCAGGGATTCGGCCGGCAAAAGGGTTACACCGAGGTCTACCGAGGCCACGAAGTTACGGTCAACTTGCTTCGCAAAATCGAGCTTCAGATCGCGGTCAACGAAGACTTTGTCGAGCCCACGGTGAATGCCATTGTCGAGGCGGGACGCGGCGGGCCTGATGGTAAGATCGGTGATGGTAAGATATTCATTCTCCCGCTCGAGGATTGCATCCGAATCCGAACAGGCGAGCGCGGACCGGAGGCGATTTGATGGCCTTGGGAGCGGTGATCTTTGACTTCAACGGCGTGCTCATTGATGATGAATCTGTGCATTTTTCGCTGTTCCAGGAGGTGCTCGCCGAGGAAGGCGTGATGATCACGCCGCAGGATTACCACGAGCGTTATCTGGGCTACGACGATCGCCGCTGCTTTGAGGCTGCGCTCCTCGACGCCGGGCAATCCGCCAATGGTGCTCGGCTTGACGAGCTTGTCGCGCGCAAGGCGGTCCGATATGTCGCCGCCGCTGAGCGCGGGCTTCGATTTTTCCCCGGCGCTGCTGAAACCCTGGAAAGAACCGCGGCACTCTGCCCCATCGCCATCTGCTCGGGTGCACTCCGCGCCGAGATCGAGTATGGCCTGACCCGACTCGCTCGGCTTGATCGTGTATCAGCCATTATCTCGGCCGAGGACGCTCCCAATTGCAAACCCCATCCCCAGGGCTATCTGCTCGCCCTCGAAGCGCTCCAGGCCCGCCGTAACGGCCGGCTATCCACCCACTCGCCTCTCGCAGCTTCAGATTGTCTTGTCATCGAAGACAGCCTGGCTGGTGTAATCTCCGCCAAGGGAGCTGGGATGCGTGCGGTGGGAATTACCAACACCTACTCCGCCAACGATCTCCGTGAAGCCGGCGCCGATGCCATCATCGACTCCCTTTCCCGTTTCACCCACGACTGGATCCAGGAACAATTCGGCTCTTAAACGCCCTGATTCGCCAGCATGCAAACGAGCCTCCGGCAGCGTTTCCTCGCGCCTCTGAAACCCTGGCCGGATCGTCCCGTGCGGCTCGCGCTCGTGATCACCGACCTGGATGTCGGCGGCGCGGAGAAGGCACTTGTCTCACTGGCGATGGGACTCGACTCCAGCCGATGGCAGATCAAGGTCTTTTGCCTTTCCGCACCGGGCGCACTTGCGGATACGCTCATCGAGTCAGGTCTTGCCTGTGAATGCCTTGGCGTATCTCGCCGCCGTCCCATTCAGGCGATCTGGCGGCTCGCATCATCTCTCCGCCAATTTCAGCCCGAGCTCATCCAGAGTTTTCTTTTTCACGCCAATGTGGCCTGCCGATTTGCGGCCCCATTCGCTCGCCGACCCTGGCTCCTCGGAGGAACTCGTGTTGCAGAACGGGAGAAACGCTGGCATCTCGTTCTCGATTGGCTCACGCAACGACTTGCCTCGGGCTCGGTCTGCGTTTCCGAGGATGTCGCCCTGTTCAGTCGTCAGGTCGCACACCTGGATCCCAACCGGCTCACGGTGATTCCCAATGGCATTGATCCCGCGCCTTACGACCAGGCCCATCCTCTCGATCGCACGGCCCTTGGCATTACTGGGCCTGGACCCATCGTCCTTTTCGTGGGACGTCTGGATATTCAGAAAGGCCTCGAGGAGCTACTCGACGCGGCTTCCATCGTCCTGGCCGACCGTTCCGACTGGTATCTCGCCATCGCCGGCGAGGGCCCCCTAAGAAACCTGATCCAGCAGCGGATCGCGAGCAATCGAGACCTCGGCGCGCACGTGCATTTGCTCGGGCGCAGGGATGACATTCCCCAACTTCTCAAAACAGCCGACTACCTTGTACTCCCCTCCCGTTGGGAAGGGATGCCAAATGCGATCCTCGAGGCGATGGCTGCCTCCCGACCCGTGGTAGCTACAAATGTCGAAGGATCGCGTGAACTGGTCCTACCAGGAGTAACCGGTTGGCTCGTACCCGCACGTGATCCACTGGCATTGGCCCAGGCTCTCTTGCAGGCCTGCGAAAACCCAGAACGCCTTCGTCTCCTCGGTCAAGCGGCAAGACGCAGAGTCGAGGACACCTACAGTCAGGCCGCGGCCATTCGTGCGTACGAGCGAGTCTGGGCCAACGTGCTCGGTTACAAAATTCCGGATGAGCACGCGGCCCTGACAAGCTGAAGCCTACTGGAAATCACTCATTCCCTGCACTTCGCGCGACGGCAAGCGAAAGGCGATCGTCAGTCGTGGGGAAACCCAGGTACATCCTGGAAAGGCCGTCGGTACACGCTTCCGGACGGAACCTGACCTGGGCCTGGCGGCGCACCGTATCACGGATCGCTCGCGTAAACGAGGGTGAAAGGGTGACACCACGTTGAGCCTGCACCACGCCATCAGTGGCACTCACGAGTGAGATCCAAAGCAACGCCCTCGCTTCAGGTGAGGAATCGAGCATCGGAATCACGCGCTCGGAAAGATGCTGCAGATGCCAGCAGAACGGCGCTTCTTCCCAGGGAATTACTCCCGGCACCTGATATGCGAGAACGATGAACGATTGCTCAACGAGGAGGGCGAACTCAAAACGGCCCCGCTGTACGGCCTGAACCAGTTCATGACCGATCTCACGCCGAAACAACGTCAACTCGTCTATCGAATCGCCCACACGAAACTGCGTACCGGCCGGCCACTCAGTCCGACCTCGACGAAAAAGCTCCCCAACTCGATAACGAGGCACGCACGCACGCTCAGATGCTCCCTGGCCCTTCCCTAGACCTGCGCGATGAGGAGGCTGGATGTTCTGGGTAGACTTCATCGTAACTCCCGAATTCACAGGTCACTCAAACGATATCGGTCGCCATCCGAGGGACCAATTCAGCCGTCCTCCGATTCGAATCATCCTCCCTGGCCACGCCGTCGCGACGTGGCGAGTTCAGTGAAATGCATGAATCACACCTTGCATCCACGCACGCAATATGACACTCTGAGCGTGCGGCTCTCAATCGTAACGGCACTCAATCATCAGAAAAGGACAGTGTTGTCCCGTGTAAATTTTTGTATCGCGACAGGCTGCTGATCGAAGAAGTCGCCTGGGCCAGCCTGAGATCGAATCAAAGTGACAGGGGAAGCCCTCCATTGGTGGCGTTCACAGGCAAGGGCCGCGTTCAGGACGCGGACATCACCCAACCCGCTTCCATGGGGGTAGCTGATCAAATCCAGATTCATCCAAAAGTGGCGTCATGAAGGGTAGTCTCGGAGGCCCCAGACTTTCAAGGGCGATGTTTCCGAAAAACAACACACATCCCAATCGGATCAGTCTGAACCATATAGGAGTGACCCTTGACTCTTGATTTCTACTTCTTTATCATACCTTTGTTAACAATGCCTGGCGTGATCAACTCGAACTTGTGACAAGCGTCGTGTTTTAGCCGATTTCCCGTGCCGTAGCGTTTCATGCCTCATGAGCATCGCCGAATACCGATGAGTTTCGAAGTCATCGGAGGACCGACTGGTGCAACAATCCATGGTACCTCGGATTACTTCGAGCAGGATGTGTAGATTCCCGTCCGAATCGCAGTTACAGGGTGGATGTTCTGGGGCGGAATCTTCGTGGCAAATCGGCGGCAGTACGATGGCTTTGGGCTTGTTATGCAGTCACTTCCTAGCTAATTTTTGACACGACGGTTAGTTTTGAATCATTTATTTTTCGTCCAACGCAAGGGCTTCGTGACGGGCAGATTCGCGTGAGGGGGATCAGGAATCCTCATTGTGTAACGAGGCTCGAAGAGGGTCAGTGAGAAGACATCCCTGGGGGCGATTTCGCTCGTGGGGCGGATTCCGAAACTTTACAGATTCGCGTGGTGACTTTGGGCGAATGGAGATTGTGAGTTTGTCCTGAGATCCCACCCTAGTGAAACGAGGCGAGAGATGAACTTGTCGAGGCGGATCCGAGATCTTCGTTATGCGAAGGGCTGGGGACCCGACGAGTTGGCGAGTCGTGCCAAGATTTCCCGGACGGCTCTTTATCAGATCGAGCGTGGCAACACGAGCAAGCCTCAGGCGGGAACGCTTCGGCGAATTTCTCGCGCGCTGGGCGTACCGCTCGAGGTTCTACTCGAATCAACTCCGGTGTCCTCATCTCACGAGGTTGCCGGAGATGTGACCGAGGCGCCGATCGGGGCCGCGCTTTCCGTGCGTGGTACGTCGTCGGACCGTGCTGAAGAGTTGATTGAGAAATTCCGCCTGCTTCTGGCTTCACCGATGGCCGAAGGGGTTGCCCGCATTGTCGAGGAATCCTATCGGCTGCTCCCAATCATCCCGCCGACACTGGCGGGTGACGCTTCAGGCTTCGGGAGCGGAATAGAATTCGAAGGTCAGCGGAATCGAAGTCGCTCTGCGAGCCGCGCTGAATAACGAGGATCGCCAGGATGAGCCGCCCAGGTTCCCCGGAGCCTGGGCGGCTATTCCTTTGCGCTCCAGCATTCACCTTGCCTACAAGGCAGTACATTCACTTCCCAGCAGCCGTCTAATCAGCTCTGGCAGCTCTGCCGCGAAACGACTCCGCGGCAAGACTGTGTGGCACCCAGCAGCACGCGCTGCCGCCATTCCTTCGCGATCAACGTGTGAGCCAAATGCTAGAAAATGGACCTGCGGTCCTGCCTGCTCGATCCATCCGCTGAGTCTCCCTGGGTCAACCAGATCGCCAGCAGCCAGATCCACCAGCACGAGCGCAGGCGGCTGGGCTTCGAGAATCGCCTCGACCTTTCCCGCATCTCCCACCACGTCGATGCGCTTACCCAGCAGCGCTGCGGTGTCGCGAATCTTCGTCGTGAAGATTAAATCCCTGCTCAGCAGCAGGCCCCTCGCACTGGCTTGATCGTGTTCTCCCAATCCCTTCTCCTCGATTTCAGAACTTCCCGATTCTCCAGGCGAGTTTAGCCGAACTCGACGAAGTGTGGCCATGCTTTCTAGAATGCGATGTGGTTTTCGCCGGCCTGGAGAGATGGTGCCTTGCTCACGTCGGATCTGGATTTCGACCTACCGGATGAGCTGATTGCCCGTTATCCCGCCAATCCGCGCGACTCTGCGCGACTCATGGTCGTGGAGCGTTGCACAGGCGCGATAAGACACTGCACCTTCGCTGATCTTCCCGAGTTGCTTGACCCGCGCGATGTGCTTGTACGCAACAACACTCGGGTGCTCGCTGCGCGCCTGCTAGGCCAGCGCATGCGAACAGGAGGCAAATGGGAAGGACTCTTCCTGGGAGAGAGTGCCAACGGCCTTTGGGAGATTCTGGCCACAACGCGGGGTCATCCCAGGCCTGGAGAGCGGATCCTGGTCGGTCAAGGCCTGGAGCTTGAGCTCATCGAACGCCGATCCGACGGGGGCTGGCTCGTTCGACCGCATCCGGATTTGAATCAACCGTGGGAAACGCTCGCCCTCCTGGAGCGCCATGGCCAGACGCCATTGCCACCTTATATTCGCGGCGGCCGGGCAGAACCTGGAGATACTGGGGATTACCAGACCATCTACGCCATGCGTCCAGGCGCAGTCGCCGCGCCGACCGCAGGCTTGCACTTCACCGCGCGGCTTTTCGAGAAGCTTGCCGCTCGTGGATTAACCTGGGTCGATGTCACAGTGCATATTGGCGTCGGAACCTTTCGGCCCATTCAGGCCGCACGGATCGAGGACCATTCGATGCATTCTGAATGGGCTGAGCTGACGCCGGAGGCCGCCACACGGATTCTTGAACGACAAACAGGTGGTGGACGCATCGTCGCGGTTGGCACGACTTCAACACGGGCGCTTGAAACCGCCGCACAATCCGGTCGGCTTGAAGCCTTTCAAGGTGAAACGTCGCTTTACATCAAACCGGGGCATACGTTTCATGCGGTCGATGCCCTGATCACCAACTTTCACCTGCCGCGAAGCAGCTTGCTGGTTCTGGTCTCCGCGCTTGCCGGAACCGAGCTGATCCGTGAAGCCTATCGCCAGGCTGTCGACTGCCGCTATCGATTCTATAGCTACGGCGACGCGATGCTGATTCTCTAATGTCGATTACCCCCAGGATGGCCGAGGGCTGGGCAACCGCGCGAGATGCCCGGGTGTTGCCCCAGACGAATCGCGGTCTCCCAGCCCTGTTCGGCGTCGCGGCCGCGCTCGGGCGGCTGCTTCCCAATAGAACCGGCGGCGAGCGGTTGCGGTAGCAGACCACGGACCGTGACGTCATCCAACCCCGGAGACCGACGGATCGCCCTGGCGGTGGAGCGGAATCGCCCCACGCCAATGGCGTTTGCCGATCGAGTTGCAGCGGACGATGGGCGGTCAAGCCCACCGAAATGGTGGTTGCCGCTGGCCCTGGGCTTTCACTCGCGATGATCAGGGGATCCCAGTCGTCGAGGTCATGTGGGGGGCTTTCAATCGAGTCGATGTGCGGATGCGATTCAGAGGCAGAGGGTGCGTTACCGTACTCTCTGGCGATGGGGCGTTCCGGACACCCACCGACCACATCCACAGGTTCCAGGCTGTGTCCAACCAGCTCGCTGGATTCGCCGATCTCAAGCGGCTCAATCGGATCAGCCGGTGCTGATTCGATGAAAAGGTCGCTCGATTGATCTTCCGTAACCGGAGGATCATGGATCGTTGAATCACTGGCCGTCGCGTGGGCGGCAGCGGGTAACGACTCGCCTGCATCAGCACGAACAAAGCGCCCTGGCCCAACGCGGATCCAGGACACAGCGGGAGTACCCTGGTTCGAGGCTTCCACTGGACGGGCCAGCTTCCGCGCACGAACGCGCCCACGGCGAGAACGAGGCAAGGCCGCGTCCGCGCCAGGAGCGTCGTTTTCTTCCGCCATGTCCTTCGAAGATTCCGCGTCAAGGGATGCAGCGGGCTCGTTCACGACCTCGCGAGATTCACTCACGGGGTTGTGCGCGATTAGCACACTGTTTCCCTGCCTGATCTCGGTCGTCGTGGACTCGCCTGGCTGAAGCGAAATCGCGGGGCGACTTCGATCCGGCGCCAGGTAAATCACAGCCAGAATCACGAGATAGGCGATCACAAGGCCCATTGAGACCGTGGTCGCGGCCCAGGCCGTCACGCACGCGAACGCGGCGACAACCATGCCAGCGGCGACCGATCGCGCCTGCAGCCCTTTTGAGCGCGGCGCGACCGCGGCAAGCTCAAGCCGTAGCGGCTTCCAATGAAGCGGCAAACGACTCACAAACTTTGCACGCGAGGTCTTGATCAAGAACGGTCCACCTTGTGCGACACTCGCTCAACCGTTAAACCCCGGGATCCGCCAGCTTGGCCCAGACCAACGCCCAGCATGTGATACCGGGTTCGTCCACCGAGTGAAGAAGCGTTCATGCGCTCTGCGCCGCAGATCGCCGAGCGTTTCTCCTCAAGGTTATATCGGCCTTCGCAAACAGGCTGATCGGCGTTTTCAGAGGGCTGGATACTCAGATGAAGGAACGTATCAGATGGGTTGATCGACCGTCGCTTTGCGCCTTGTTAGGATCGTTCACGGAAGCTTTTCGCGAAGCGCCCCTCGTCTCACCTGGATCCAAGCAGCTCTGTTGCACCTTGATTGAGCAAGAGTTGCGCCAGATTGCGGCCCAGGTTCTCCGGATCTGACGCTGGTCCAGAGAGAGATGCAGCAATCCGAATCTTGCCATCTTGAGCAAAAAGGGCGGCGTCGATCGCGAGTTGCCGGGAGTCTTCTGCCACCGCATCACGCATGGAGTTTGGAGCGTCAAGATCGCGCGCCCAGGCCGCCAGGGGTAACGCACATCCACCTTCAAGCGCGCTCAGTAAGGCCCGTTCAGCGATCACGGCCCTGCGGGTTTGGGCGTTCTCGAGTTTTGCGAGAAGTTCCTGCAACGGTTCGTCTTCGCGGCGACACTCAATGCCCAGGGCCCCCTGCCCAACTGCAGGAAGAAAACCAGGCGGGCGTAAGAGCTCGGTTACCTCCCCCTCGAGCCCAAGCCGCTTGAGCCCCGCGAATGCGAGCACAACGCCATCAAGCCGCCCTGCACGTGCGTGATCCAGCCGTGTCTCAACGTTGCCACGAATCGAATCAACGATCAGGTCAGGCCGAAGATGCCCCAGTTGAGCACGCCGCCTGGGTGCGCTTGTGCCCACCCTGGCCCCCTTAGGCAAGCCGGCGAGTGTCTTGTATTTTGGTGCAACAAGTGCGTCGCCTGGGTCTTCGCGTTCCGGAATGGCGGCAAGGACGAGCTCCTCGGGAGTTCGCGTCGGTAAATCCTTCAGACTGTGAACCGCAAGATCCACTTCCTCCCGAATCACCGCCCGCTGAATCTCCTTGGTAAACAATCCTGTCCCACCAATTGCCGCTAGCGGACTCGATCGATCCTGGTCGCCCTGGGTTTTGATCTCGACAATCACGATCTCCGCCTCGGACTCGAGCTCACGTAGCCGCTCGGCTACCCAATCTGCCTGCCATCGTGCCAGTCTGCTCCCCCGCGTACCGATGCGGATCATCCTGCGAGATGTGGAATGCGAACTCATCGACAAACACCTTCTTTTCAGTATCGCGGCCGATCCGTGCGTGCCATGACGGCGATGCGAACCTCGTGAGCCCCGGCACGCTTCAAGATTCGCGCAGCGGAGGCACAGGTTGCGCCTGTCGTCATGACATCGTCCACCAGGATGACAGCGCGTCCTGCAATCAAGCGGCTTGAACGTACGGCAAATGCATCACGCAGCGTCGCTCGCCGCGTGGTTGCCGCCATGGGAGCGAGTTTTGATGTCGCGATCACGCGTTTCAGGGCAAGATGGCAGGGCCGTTTCAGCCGTAACGCAAGCCGACGCGCCAGAACCTCGGCCTGGTTGTAGCCTCGCTCCCACCGCCGCCGCCAGTGCAACGGCACGGGAACCACAATTGCGTCTCCCGCGGCCGCTTCAAGTCGATCGCGGCATGATTCGACAAACAGATCGGCCAACCACGGGCCTAACCACGCATTTCGATCCTGCTTGAGCATTAAGCAAATATCGCGTAAGGCGCCCTCGTAGCGGCCAAAAGCAATGGTGGCATCGAAGCCCAGGCGACGACTCCGGCACGCGCTGCAGCCGTCGTGGAGATCAGCAAATGGACCGGCCCGAAGACCACACCGCGGGCACGATGCCTTACCAAAATCCCGGGACGCCTCCAGCAATTTCTGGCGGCATGGCTCACAAAATGGACCCTGTTCCCCGGCTCCATGACAGATCACGCACGCCCACGGAAATATCAGGGCGTCGATGGCACGGATGATCTCGGCTCGGAGCAACTGGAGCATGATGGGTCGCGATCAGGATCCGCGCTCGCCCGCCAGGAGATATGGCTCAAGCTGTTCACGAAGCTGGTTTCGCGCACGCGCGAGCAGAGATTTCACGGCCGCTGGTGATCGGCTCATCACGTCGGCGATTTCGGCGTAGCTCATCTCCTCGAATTTGTTGAGCAGAACCGCCATTTTTTGATCCTCATTAAGCACGCCGAGCGCATCCTTGACCAGATCCGCCAGCTCCGCTTGACGCATCTGCGATGATGGCGTTCCTTCACGACCCAAAAGTGAGGCACCCACGGCGTTTGCGCGCGAGTCCGTCCCCGTGCCAAGAGAGACGCTGGGGTTGCGTCCTTTACCCCGCAAATGATTGATCGCCAGGTTGTTCGCGATCGTGAATAGCCAGGTTGAAAACTTCGCCCTGGGCCGATAACCCCTGCGTGCTCGATAGACTCGCAGAAACACTTCCTGGCACAAATCTTCCGCCTCATCCTGGTTGCCAACCAGATGATACAGAATTGTCACGAGCCGATTCTGATAGCGCTCCAGCAAAGTCTCAAACGCGCCTGGGACGTCGCCTCGCACCTGAACCATCAGGCGAACGTCCGGATCACGGGCGATAAGCTGCTGCTCGAGCTTGTCGTCTTCAAGACTCATCGGCAGGCTCCCCGCTCGCGGTCCGCGACCCAATCATGACCTGTTCCGACGATAGCAGGCGCTCTTGCCCTTCCCCAGCCAGCCTTCGCCGGAGCTGTCCACAGGCCGCGTCGATCGCACGTCCCTTGGTCTTGCGGATCGTCACGCTAATGCCCCGGTCCGCCAGAATCCCCCGAAATTGCGCCACCGCGCTCGCTGATGGACGGCCATATGGTAAGCCGCTTACCGGATTGTACGGAATCAGATTGACGTGAGCCTGCCGCGATTCAAGAAGTTCCGCAAGCGCACGCGCGTCTTCTGCCCGATCATTCAGTCCGGCCAGGAGAACGTATTCATACGTTACCTGTCGCCCGGTCCTCGCATGATAGGCATCCGCGGCCTCCATCACCGCCCCCAGGCCAATCCGATGGTTGACCGGTACAAGCTGATCCCGAAGCGTCTCGGTGGGAGCATGAAGCGAAACGGCCAGCGAATACCGCCGGTCAAGTTCAGCCAGTTCGCGCATCCGCCGCGGCAGGCCGACGGTGGAAATCGTGATCCGTCGTTGGCTGATGCCAAGCCCCTCGCGATTGGAGCACAGCCGGTCGAGCGCAGGGATCAGGTTGTCAAGATTGGCAAGGCTTTCTCCCATCCCCATCACGACGATGTGCGTGATGGTTTCGCCCTCCGGGAGTGCATTGCGAGCCTGAATGACCTGCTCCATCAGTTCCGCAACGCTCAGGTTACGCTCAACACCAGTCAGGCCGCTGGCGCAGAAAACACACCCCATGGCGCAGCCGACCTGTGTACTAATACACACCGTCCGCCGGGGCCCTTCGGCCATCAGCACCGATTCGATCCTGCGGCCGTCCTGGCACACATACACCAGCTTGATCGTGCCATCCGGCGCCACATCACGAGCCGCCACACCAAGCGCAAAAGGGGTCCAGTCGCGCTCGAGTTCCTCGCGCAGCCGCTTTGGCACGTCAGTCATACCGCCGAAGCTCGTCGCGCGGCGGCGAACGATCCAGTCAAGCACCTGATCCGCTCGGTAGGCTGGCTGGCCCTGCTCGCGCATCCAGCCACGCCAGCCCGGTAGATCCAACTCAAGCACAGGACGCCTCGAATCGGTCTCCACCCACATTCTCCTCGTCTTCATGACCCACAAAGCGACCTGCGAATGAAGGCCGCCGATCCATGCAAATCGGGCGTATCCCGTTCCCAGGTTTGACTTTTCTAATTGTAATGAAGCGATCCACTCGAGCCAAGCCAGCGACCCCTCGAACACCGCTCACACCATCCCCCACAAGCATCACCGGGTACCGAATCACGGGCAAAAGAAACCCGAAACCTGGGCTTCTTCAAATCATGTCCCCAGTTTCGTTGCAGCCTTGAAGCAGATTTCAACGTCCGTACTCTTGCCCCCGGTATAAATTAGTAGCGACTGATTCAGGGATGTTTGCTCGCTCTTAACTGAATACGTCGATACCTTCGCGGTTTTTCTGATTGCGCTCCACCAGAGCCTCATCACGGCCTCTGGCGTTCGTCTTGATCCCGACATCCGAGCAGCGCACGTGGTCATGCCAGGTCGTGAGAGAGTCTGTTCGTCCACGGATTTCCGTGGTTTTCTCCGGTTCTAGAACTCACGCTCTTTTCATCAGGATGCAATCCAAGGAGAGTACGATGCCGGCGCTCGTACGGGTGGGTTTGGCGACCCTGTTGGTCGCGGTTGGCCTTACAAGCTCCGCCAGGGCTGGAAGTACCTATCTCCAGACGAATCTCGTCTCCAATCAGGCGGGAATGGCTGAGACGACAGATGCAAACTTGATCAATCCCTGGGGGATTTCTTACACAACGAAATCGCCGTTCTGGGTCTCCAACCAGGGCAGCGGCACAACAACGGTCTATCCCGTCTCGGGTACAACAACATCGGGCACGGCGTTGACGGTCACCATTCCAAACCTCGGCGGTGCTGCATCTGGCAGTATGAACGGCCCAACAGGTCAGGTGAGTCCCTTCGCCCCTGGTATCATGACGAGCTCTACCGACTTTCAGGTCAACGGCAAGGAAGCAGCTTTCATTTTCGCCAACCTCGATGGATCGATTTCAGCCTGGAATGGCGGCTCACAAGCCTCGATCGTGGCCATGAACACCACAGCTTCCTACACGGGACTGGCCATTGGCAATTCGGGCGGCAACGCCTACATCTACGCCGCAAACCAGAATAACGGCAACATCGACGTCTATGATAGCAATTGGCATTTGATCAAGAGTTTCTCAGATCCCTATCTGCCTTCGGGTTACGTCGCTTACAATGTGCAGAATATCAATGGCACTGTGTTCGCGACCTTCGTGAACCCACACAATGAACTCGGCGGAGTTATCGCCGAATTCAATACCGATGGAACTTTTATCAAGACCCTCGTCAATGACACAGGCGGGGCAACTCTCCAGACTCCCTGGGGCATGGCACTCGCGCCTACTAATTTCGGACAATTCAGCGGCGACTTGCTCGTGGGTAATAATGGAGGGAATGGCTGGATCAACGCCTACTCCCTCACTGGTACATGGGAAGGCGCCCTTCAACTCGCCAACGGTTCCTACTTCAGTGAAAAGGAGCTTTGGGGCCTTTCATTTGGGAACGGTGGCCACGGAGGTGCAAGCAATACCCTCTACTTCGACGCCGGACTCGCAGGTGGTAAAGGAGGCCTCTTCGGAGCTCTCGCCGTGGTCCCTGAACCCAGCTCCTTCGTGCTCGGACTGATCGGCATGGGATCGCTCGCGGGCATATGGAGATTCCAAGGCCGCGGTCGGATTGCCTAGGTTCTCCCATAATCACTCGAAACACCACGCAGCCGGGCAATCAGCCCGGCTGCCAGCATTTTTCACCATGATTGCACGCAAGGCCGCACTTTCAGGTTAAAGGCATTCAATCCCACGCAACTGCGTGCTGAAGCCTGTTACGCACATCCCTGCCCCACTAGAATCGAACGGCGAGTCGACGCTGATCCTGCCCACGATCCCTGTTCCGCCGAATGCCGATTTGGGGCTGAGGTACATGATCGAGATCAACCTCGAGCAGCTTGCTGAGCGATGGCGTGTTTCGCCTGGACAAAAAGTCCAGCTTCACGAATACCCCAGCGACTGGGCCGGTGACACCAACGATTCCAAGGCCAGACGCAAGGAATTCGCCAACCAGGTCCTCACGCAGGATGTTACCGAGCTCGCGGAGGTACAGGATCGCCTTTACGCGTCAGCGAGCTGGTCCATTCTGATCATCTTCCAGGCCATGGATGCAGCCGGTAAGGATAGCACGATCAAACATGTGATGTCCGGGGTCAATCCGCAGGGGTGCCAGGTCTTTAGCTTCAAGCAGCCTTCCGCAGAGGAGCTCAGCCACCACTTCCTCTGGCGCTATTCGCGGGCCACGCCCGAGCGCGGGCGGATCGGCATCTTCAACCGCTCCTACTACGAAGAAGTCCTCGTGGTCCGAGTGCATCCTGAACTCATTGAAAGCAGACGCATTCCCGACGTCTCGATTGATCGAAAGTTCTGGGCAGATCGCTACGCAGACATCAATGCCTTCGAACACCACCTTTCACGCAACGGCACCCGCATTCTCAAGTTCTTTCTCAACCTTTCCAGGGATGAACAGCGCAAGCGATTTCTCAAGCGGCTGGTCGATCCGCGCAAACACTGGAAGTTCTCCCAGGCTGATCTCAAGGAACGCGAGCTCTGGGACGATTACAAGCACGCCTTTGAGGAAGCGATCGAGGCCACGAGCACCAAGCATGCGCCCTGGTATATCATCCCCGCGGATCACAAATGGGTTACAAGAGCACTCGTGGCCCGTATTATTACGCATACCCTGAATTCACTGGATTTACGCTACCCAGATGTCGACGAAATCCATCAAGCCACGATTGCCAGGGCAATCACGCAGCTCGAAAACGAGGGTAAGATGGGACGTAACAAAAAACACAGAGGTTAATGCGATGCGCCCGCCTGATCAATAACCAGGCACACTTGAGCCATCCGCGTTCAGCCGATAAGGGAGCCACACGAGGCCGATGTTCTCGACCTCGATATCCGCCTTGCGAGGCGCGAGCGACGTTGGTTCGATGATCAATGCTTCCGGGTGGGCACGGACGGATTCCTGCTCCACTTCCAGCTCGAATTGCCGGTCCAGATCAAACTGATCCTGCCGAAGCTGGTCAAGGGTTGCCGCGGCCTGATCGACGTCGCCGCGCGATTGAGCCGCTTTCGTGACCGCCCGGGCTGTAGTGGACGCCTTGGAGACGGTCGCCCGGCTCAGCGTTTTTTTCCCCAGGAGCGCGCCCAGCACTGTTCCGCCGAACGAGATCGTGGCATTCCAGGTCGATTGCGAGGCTTGTGCCTGTTCTCGCGCTAGCTGATCCTGCGCCTTGCGGATCTTCTCAGCAAGCGCAGCCTGCCTCGGCTTGTACCTGGCCACGAGCTTTTCAAGCTTGCGATCGCGCTCCTCGCGCGAGACCTGCCCCAACCGCAGCCGGAATGCGTGCTCGCTCTCTCCCGGGCGCGACCACGCCTTGAGATCCTCGCAGCGGAGCAACGTGAGCCCCCGCTCGCGGTACAAATAATTCTTGAACGACTTCGCCCACGTCGAGTAATTCTTCGCTCGCAAGAGCCTGGCGGGTAAATCATGAAATTGCGCATCCGCGAGCGGCCCCTCGCCTGAAAGAGCCCCCATCCACGGCTCGCTATCCACCCAGATTTCGCTCGCAGTCCTCTGGTCGCCTCGCGCGAGGAAAACCGCCCTCTCCCATAGATCAACCGCCGCTTTACGATCGACGTAGTGGAGCCTGGCTGATCCAATCACCGCGGGATGATAGACAATCGACCCCGCAGGGTTGCTGGAGTCCCTCAAGGCCGCAAAGAAAACGGATACATCAACGGGCCCCACGGGTTGACTCGAACGCACCGTCAGGCTTGACGCCGGCAACTCCTGTGCACTGTCTACTTTTGGACCGGTCCGCGCTTCACCTGAATCAGGTTGGTCAAACGACTCTCGATCCCGAGATTCAGCCTCGTCCTGAGCCTTGAGAGGCGCCATCAGACGCCCGATTTGCTCCCGGCTCAGAGGTCCAGCCAGATACGACAGCGTCCAGCGCGCCTGGAAGACGACAGGCTCATCCTCGTGGACATTGCTCATCACGAAAACGCGACTTGCCAGCCCAGATAAAAGCCTGTCCATTTTGCCTCGATCGAAGCCCTTACCGGCTGCCGTTGCCGCTCCCTGGAGCCCGTCAAGCACACGATCATTATCGCGCTTGGTCTGCAATCGCCCCAGGAACCATGTGCCCGCATTCGACAGTCCCTTGTAGTCCAAATCGACCGGATTCTGCGTCGCCAGTACCACGCCCAGACCAAACGCCCGGGCCTGCTTGAGCAGCGTTAGCATTGGTACTTTCGAAGGCGGGTTCGCCGTTGGGGGTACGTACCCAAAAATTTCGTCCATGTACAGCACCGCCCGCAAGCTCGATGTACCCGACTGGGAACGCACCCAGCTCAAAATCTCATTGAGCAGAATTGTCACAAAAAACATTCGCTCCGTGTCCGCGAGATGCGCAATCGAAAGAATCGACACTCTGGGCTTCCCATTGGGCGCTGAGAGCAGACGATCGATCTCAAGTCTCTCCCCCAAAAGCCAACCAGCAAACCTGGGCGATGCGACCAGGTTGTTTAGCCTCATCGCGAGCGCAAGACGATCCTTGCCCGGAAAAAATGTCTCGAGATCAAGAACTCCGACCTTTTCAAACCCCGGCGATTGCACAGCCTGGATGATCCCGGCCATATCAAGATCGCGCCTACCTCTCCAGGCGCTGTCCAAAATCATTGATAGCAAGATATGTTCGCGACCTGAAATTGGGTCGTCTGCGATTCCTACCAGGGAAAGCAGACCCGAAACGGCGGAAGAGATTCGCTCGCGGTAAAGCTCATCCTGTTCCAGCAAGCTTTCCGCGGGTGCCGTAAATGACGCCAAAATGGAAAGCGGGCGGCCGACATTGCTCCCTGGAGTGTAGATCGACAGGTCTACCGCCTCCCGAAGACGAGCAATCCGCTTGCCGTCTTGCCCCCAGTCCGCCAGCCCCTTCGACCAGCGTTCGGCGGTCTCGGTTGCCGCGGCCGCGAGCGTCTCGCCACGGCGAGAGACTTCCTCGGCATCAATCCAGGGAGCAAAATCTCCTGGCCTGAGGTCGGGAAAACCCAAAAGTAGATTACCCAGGTCACCTTTGGGATCGATCGCGATCACCGGGATGCCATCGATCGCGGCTTCTTCGAGCAGGGCGATTCCCAGCCCTGTCTTGCCACTTCCGGTCATTCCCACGCAAACCGCGTGTGTGGTGAGATGCTTTGACTTGTAAAGCAGGAGATCGTTCGTGACAGCGCGCTGGGTGATATCGTATTCCTTGCCCAGGTAGAGTACGCCCAGCTTTTCGTAGTCTCGCATCGATCCTGGAACCTCGAGCGCCTTGTGAGCGCAGACTTTTCCCAAAGCCTTTCACCTGGCGATCCCTGGCCAGGCAGGCATTGATTGGCCGCCGAGGTATTGTAACGCTCCTAGCCGCGTGAAAGCGCCCAGCTCCGCCGTGATGCGATCGGCGTTTTACCCTCAAGCCAGCGCCGCAGATCCGAAGCCAGCTCCACACAATCGCCGTAGCGACGTTCTGGCTCCTTGGCCAACGACTTCAAACAAATGGCAGCCAGTGCAGAAGGAATACTCGAGGACACCTGATGCGGTGAGGGTGGTTCAACGTGAACCGCATGGAAAAGTACATATGACGGTGGACCAGAAAATGGGGGCCGACCGCACAGGAGCTCGTACAGCACGGCCCCAAGGCTATATTGATCACTGGCAGGTGAGCCCTGGAGCTGGCTATTTTCAACCTGCTCGGGGGCCAAATAGGCGGGTGTTCCCACAATCGATCCGGGCGGTAAACTCACAAGCTCACTGGATTCAGTGCGATACGCCACGCTGAAATCCATTACATGGGCTGAGCCACGACTATCCAGGCGGATGTTCGCAGGCTTGATGTCACGATGGATAACACCCTGGCTGTGGGCATACCCCAGCGCCTCCGCGATCTCCACTGCCATCGTGGCCGCCTCATGCGGGGTTGGAATACCTTGCGTCAGCCGATCAGCCAGGCTCTCCCCCTCAATGAGTCCCATCGCGATGTAGTAGGCGTCGCCCATCTGGCCCGCCTCAAAAATCGGTACGATCCGGGGATGCCGTAGTCGGGCAAGCGCCCTCGCCTCACCCAGAAATCGCTCGAGCGCGCGCGGTGTCCCCTTCACTTCAGGACGGGTTACTTTCAGTGCGAGGCTTCTCTCGAGGAGCGGATCAAACGCCCGGTAGACCCTGGCGTGACGCCCCTCGCCCAGCACGCCAAGGAGTTGGAAACGCCCGAGCGTCCCCAGAATCGACGACCCAGGCGCGAGGAGCTCCGAATCTGACTGGCTCAAGCCCACGTAGGCTCCGCTCGCGCCGGAAAATCGTGCCGCGACGTAAGCGTCCTCTGAAGCCGCGAATTCACCGCACTGGCTGTCTTCGTCTTCCTCCCACTCCCAGCCCAATGCCCCCACACGAACTTCACCGCTGCCAAGCAGCGCATGATGAGAAAGCTGAGATCGCGACACCTTGACCAGGTCTCGATTCCCCGCTCGTGCGGCGCTCACCTTCGTCCACCCAGCATCCGCCGCCGTACAGGCAATCGTCGGTAACTTGGCTGAACATCGTGGACACCGAAAAATTCGCCCCAGGGGATCTTCCGCCAGCCGGGACACGCATCGGCACCCGGAGTTTGGACACGGCACGATCGTCATCATGAGCTCCTCTCCTGCTTCCTTGCTGCAAATCTCGTCGAGCCGTTAGAGACGTTCTCCTAGCCAGTCACCTCTTTCAACCCTGCACGCGTTCTCGCATCCAAAATAGGAAGCACTGGATCCGCGACTAAAGTCATGCTGTGACAAGGTGATAGAGCTATGTTTGCTGATCATCATCTGGTGATATCGCTTAACATCGCCGCACGTCAATCGTCCATCAATCACTTTTTTAGGGAACAAGTGGCTTGATTCACAAAATCGCTGCTTTCGGCAGAGACCACACAACCCAATTCTCTCGTACAATCCCACCCGATTGACTGCCTGGGCTCGGTTGCCTTGACTGGGTAAGCCTCGGATAAGATGGAATTGCTATCGTGAAATGACTGTGGATACGAGCCGCGCAGGTCTGGGTGAGGCTTCGGAGAATGACAGACGGTATTCTGGGTGAAATCACACAATCGAAACGAGTGGAAGTCGCCGAGGCCCGGCTGCGGTTGCCGCTTTTCGACTTGATGGAGAAAGCTCGCCTGGCATCCCCCCCTCGCGATTTCTTCGCGGCTTTGGCTGTGCCGGGGCCGATCAAACTCATCGCCGAGGTAAAAAAAGCCAGCCCCTCCGCCAGGGTGATCCGAGAGGATTTCGACCCTGTTGCGATTGCACATATCTACGAAGATCATGGCGCTGCTTGCTTGAGTGTCCTCACTGACGCCCCCTACTTCCAGGGCTCCCTCGAGAATCTGAGGCTGGTACGGCAGCACGTCTCGCTGCCAGTTCTCCGCAAGGATTTCATTATTGATGAGTACCAGATCTTTGAGGCCAGAGCAGCCGGCGCGGATGCCATTCTGCTGATCGCCGAGATTCTTGATAACGAGTCTCTTGCTCGGTTCCAGGCCCTGGCTACCGAGCTCGGCATGGCTGCACTCGTGGAATTCCACGACGCCACGAATCTTAATCGGGTTGTTGATTCGGGTGCACGCTTGATCGGTATCAACAACCGCGATCTCAAGACATTCACCACGACGCTCGATCACACCCTCGAGCTCCGCGCTCAGATCCCCAGAACGGCGTTGCTCGTCAGCGAGAGCGGCATTAGCAAGCGAACCCACGTCGAGTTGCTCGAAGCTGCGGGCGTTGCTGCAATTTTGGTCGGCGAATCGTTGTTGCGAGGCGAAGACATCGGCCTGGCGGTCGACCAGCTCCTCGGCCGGAACCGCGATGCGAAAGACCTGAGTTCTCGCGAAAGACCTGATCAGCGCAAGTGACTTGGCGCGGTTCCGCGCTTGCCTCTCCATAGGCCCTCCCTCTCTTGGCAGAGTGGGTTCCATACCCAGGGTTGGCGTAGCCTAGCACATCTCGCCCACCCTCGAACAGAGGCGAGGATTGGGATTTTTGCTCTCTCAGGAAACAGGATCGGCGCTGATGATGGACGCAACTGGCCGTTGGCCGTTGCCTAGCAACCATAGATTTCGAGCGTAAACGACAAGGCCAAAGCCCTGCCCAAGAGCAATCACAGGATCACCCCGTCCCACGGCATACACGAAAAGGATGGTCCCCCCCGCAAGACTCAGCCACCAAAATGCCCGTGGAACCACTGACTTTCGTGCTCGCTCTGAAGCAATCCATTGCAGCCCAAAACGGGCGCTGTAGAGTAGCTGGCCGGTAAAACCAAGCGTGAACCAGTAAACAGTATGCGACACCAGGCCCTCCCCGCGCTACCGCTTAAACCTGGACCCCACTGACCAGCCAACTGTGGTCAATTGAACGTGCGATTTTGATTCGATGGACGGAAATGGAGAGGTCGCGATTGGACGGCGCATCAGCCATGCCACGCCCGCCAGGTCAATAAGCACATTGAGCGACCGGTTCCACACACTGTAGTGCGACTTCCCGAAACGACGAGGCCGATGTCGGACCGGAACCTGGACAAGAGAACAGCCTTCACGTAGCAGTAGCGGTCCGAGAAACCGGTGAAACCCACGAAACGCCGGTAACAGCAGAGCAATTTCTCGAGGAAAGAGCCGCATCGAGCAGCCGGTATCACGAATGCTTTGACCAAGGACGACGTTTCGCACGCAATTTGCCAGCCTACCGAGCACACACCGAAGCCACGGATCCTGACGATCCTTGCGAAAACCCAGTACTGCGCCTCGAGCGGGTCGCATTAACCAGAGATGCTTCAGATCAGCCGGATCGTTTTGCCCGTCGGCATCCAGGGTCGCAATCCAATCCCCACAAGCAGCCCGTAGACCTGTCAGAAGAGCAGCGGATTGCCCCGCACGTTCCTCAAGTTCGAGCACACGCAGAGCGCTATAACGGGCGGATAACGCGTTCAGGCACTCTCGGGTTCGATCGCTCGAACCATCGTTCACCACGATAATCTCGTAATTGCCCAGGGCCCAGAAGCCTGGGAGTGCCTGCATCTCACTCAGCACCTGGTTTGTTTCACCCAGAAGCTCTCCCATGCTCTGCTCTTCGTTGTGAGCTGGGATCACAACCGAAATGCTCTCAGATCGACGGTTTCCTTCACCGGCCGCTCTTATCTGGTCGAATGCATGAAGGGGGAAACCCAGCGCGCGATGCCCAGGATCATACCTGCGAGCACGAGGTTCCGCGGACCAGGAACCAGCCATTGGGCCTCCTTGCCCAACCTGGGAGCGTCATAGCGTGGGACAAATGCGTCTGCAGATCGACTGCGCCATGCCATCCTCAGACTCACAACTCGCCTGGACAAGCTGAAGCGCCTCTGCTACCCAAACGCCTGGTTTCTCCAGCCAAGTTTAAACCGGGGAAGGACGCCCCATGAAATCTACTCACGCGGCCGAGTCAGTCCAGGGCCGCATCATGGCCATCCCTCCACAACGGCTCAAGCCCAATCCGTTTAGCGTTTCGATCTACGGCAACGCCCAACATCAAAACGCGGATCTACTCGCGAGTATCCGAGAACAAGGCATCCTGGTGCCGCTCGTTGTTCTCAAACATGGAACGGGCTCCGCTTACGAGATCGTCTCGGGCCATCGACGTTATGCTTGTGCACTTACGCTCAATTTGGAGTCAATCCCCTGCCAGATCCTTGAAGTGCGCTCGCGAACGGTCGTTCAAGAACTCGTCATTGCGTATAACCAGCAGCGAAATAAGGTCTTTAGCCAGCTCATGCGGGAAGCCGACGCACTTGAGGACCTCTGGTCGAGCGCTGCAAAGCGCAGACGCATGAGTGCCTTAGGTCATGAGCGCAACGATTCGACCAATCTCCCCGTTCGTCGGAATTCCGACGAACGCGAGGCGAGTGCAAACTTCTCCAGCGGGTATGAAGCGGTCGCCGGCATGGATCCAGGGTTAGGGCCGGGTGAAGGCCGCAGAGGCAGAACGGACACAGCGATAGCACAATACCTGGGCATGGGCCAAAAGGACCGCTATCGACAGGCACGAACGATCTGGAAAAAGGCATGCGAGGGTGATGTCCGGGCTCAAAGCGCTGTTGCTGAACTCGACGCTGGGACGAAAACCATTCACGCAGCGTACAAGGATTTACGGCGACGGACTCGCTACGCTGCGGGCTTTCGGCCGACCCCTTACGACATCTGGGCGTTTCGACACGATCGGGCCTTCGGCATCCCCTATCCCGGCTCGATCCCACCTGGAATCGTTGCCCACGCGCTTCACTACTTCACAAACCCAGGCGCTCTGGTGGTCGATCCCATGGCTGGAGGTGGTACGACGATCGACGTCTGCGAGACGATGGGGCGAACCTGTCTCGCGTATGACGTTCATCCGTCCCGTCCCGATATTCAACAACATGATATCCGCCATGGCCTGCCTGCCGAGACGAAAGACTGCGACCTGATCTTCTGCGATCCTCCCTATCACACCATGCTCGCGAGCCAGTACGGAAGTGGTGTGGCTACCTGCTCATTACCCGATTGGATTCGCTTTCTCCACCAGCTCGCAGCTACAGCGTACCTGCGTCTGAAGACGGGAGGCCACTTTGCGCTTCTCCTTGCTCCCCAGACCGAAAAGGATCTTCCCACTGGACTTGGATACCTCGATCACGCTTTTTTTGGCTATCAAGCCGGCGTGCGCGCGGGCTTTCTTCCCCTGCGGCGAATCAGTTGTCCCATGTCGAGCAATTACACGCCGCAGCAGGTTCGACGGGCGCGTCTCGAAGGCCGCCTCCTGGGCCAGGTCCGAGACCTTCTTATCTTTCAAAAAGGGGAACAGAGGGTCGACCCCAAACAAGGCGAACTCCTGTTCTCGCAAAGCCGTTGACTTGCGAATTCGCAAACCAGCACCGATGCCCGCAAATGATCATGCCGTTCTGGCATGATGCCAAAACGGCAGGCGTAGTTCGTCCCGCGAGAATGACTCAAGGTTCAATGCAGCATGGACTTAGGCTGAAGGCTCGCCGCACGCTAGTTCGTATACCTTGGCACGAACGAAGGGATTGGACAGCGTGGGATTCCGACGAGCGATTCCATCTGGCAGCGTCTTGAGTGCCTGCTCGACGAGCTCTTCCAGCTCTTCTGGACGGAGTCGCTCGAGGACATATTGGATCGCTGTTTGTTCTTCTTCCTGAAGTTGTTGAGCGCGTGCGCGCTCCAGCGCCATGCGGGTCTGTTCCTGAATCGCGAGCAATTCTCGACGACGACTTTCCAGACGACTGGCGACCTGGGGCAGGAGATCGTACCCCTCTTCCATGGCAGTTCGGACATACCCCGCGCCGTTACGTAGTTTGCCCTGCTCGCGCAGATAGAGTGCATTCAGGAGAATCCGCGCGAGATCAGGCTCCCGGTATCGCTCCAGAAGTTGGGAAGCGATTCTCTCGGTGATCCCCAGTGTCCGAAACACTTCTTGCAAATCCGACACAGCAGCTTCAAGCCCTGTCGCCGTGACACGAAAGGGAGTTCCCGCAAGTGGGATCGAGGTTGTCGTGTTTTCTCGAGGAGATGTTTCTCGTTTAGGCCCACTGCCGAGGCCAGAGGCACGCGCGTTCTGGACCGCCAGTGGTCCAGCTTCTGGACCAGAATCCTGGTCATCCACTAAAGATTTTTGACCGGTATTCTCACTAACCAGGAAAGAAATTGGATCGGTAGCCGGGTTCCCCGTCGTTTTCCTGGACTGGCTCGTTCTTGGCGGGCGTGCGGGAGCTGGACGCATCAGGCGATAGGCCGTCGATCGGCCGACCGACTTGGTGGTTGCCAGTAACCCGGCCTCGACCAGTTGATCGATCGCGGTGAGGACAGTTTGCCGGCTCAGCCCAGCCTGGCGGGCGATCGTTCGAACGCTGGGATAAGCCCAGTCCGTCCCAAAGTCCGAGTAAAGGCCAAGCACCAGGTAAACTTTGACCGCGGAACCTCCCAGGCTCTTGAAGGCCTCGGATCGAAGGAGGTCATGCTCCACGCGGAAAAAGTACGAGCTCATGGTCCTCGGTGAATCGCAAGGGAGAGAAGAGATGCCTTGGTAGCATCAAGGGCGAGAGCGAAAGCCGAGCCCGGCACTCACCAGCTCAAAACAGACCGTCAGGTCGAGCGCAGAACGACCAGCAGCCGGGTCTCCGGCTGGTTAGCCGACAGAGCTTTTCACTTCGGCAACCGCCGCGCGAGGCGGCGGCGCAGATACGTAGTAGGTGCTCACCTTGCCCTTGTGCCGGGTCGTCGATACGACAAGTCCTAGCTTTTCCAGCCGTGCCAGGCTTTCAATCACGGTCGGCGTGGAAAGCTGCGTTCGCTTCGCCAGCCGCGCCAGACTGATTGTGACACTTCGGTCAGGCTCCCCGCCACAGGCCTGAATGATCGCCAGATAGATCTTGATCGCCTCGCCACGGATCAGCGAGAGGTATCCCCGATCGAACAGGACGGTTTTCACCCAATCGTCGGCAGTGGATTGCGTCAGGGCGACAGCCATGGAGCACGTCTCCCGAGATTTCATCCGCCTTGATTTAAAAATGCCCGAGTGTACGTCCAGCTCCCGGGGTAGACGCTCATTTGCATCTCGTCCCATTCTACGCGCGCTTTCGACGGAAAGCCAAACAGCAAAATGCCTCCCGCCCGGTAAAAGCTCGATTCCCCTCGCCCAGGAACAACCATTCCGCAGACTCGATCTAATGGGAGATGCAAAAGTTAGGCAATTTAGTGGACTGAGCCGTCCATCCACATGGGCGAGGTGAAACCAGGATTCCGAGATTTTTTGGTGGTGGGGTGTTGACGTTCGGCGGAGGCACGGTAGGATAACCCTTGCCTTGACGATCAAACGACGTCACAAGCGGCCGGAACGAATCGCCAAGGCGGTTTGATCCGGCCGACAGCGTCGGTGGGTTCGACAAGCTGATCCCGACCTCGCCTTGACTCCGGCATCGTCCGTGGGCAGGCCCAGGTCGGATGCTCCTTGACAATTTGGTCGATTGTATTCGTCAGCCAATTTTTACGAGACGAGATAAGTTTCGTATCGCAAGTGAACCCTTGAGGGGCGCCGGCGTGCAAAGGGCTGCTTCGAACTCGCGATGCCGC
>DAIDHX010000014.1 GCA_027451885.1 Planctomycetales bacterium | reverse complement strand
GTCGACGGTGGGGTTTTCCTGGATGAGGCTGCGTGCGGCGAGTGCGTAGTGGGCGATGAGGATGGCCGCGACGGCCAGAGCGACCTTGACGCGGCCGATCTTACTGCCCGGCTCGGGGGCAGCCGGGATCGGGAGCGGGGTGCGCACGGGGGTCGCGGAGGGGATCTCGCGGGTTTGGGCGCGTCTGGGACGACGACGAGGCACAGGCAGACTCCGGGTCAGCGCACGCGTCAGGCCTGGTGCTGGTCGGCCACGAGCTTGCTCATCTCAAGGAACGCCTGCTTGAGGTCGGGGTAGAGCCGGCGGAAGACGCGGTAGCCGCGGTCGTACTGGGCTTTGGCCGCGGGATCGACGGCGGTGGTGCTTTCCTGCGTGATCATGGCGTCGCAGGCTTCGGGAACGGAGGCGTAGGCGTTCGCGCCCACCTGGGCCAGGAGCGCGACGCCGTAGGCTGGGCCCTCGGAGCTGCCCAGGGTGTGCACGCTTGCGCCATAGACGTCGGCCTGGATCTGGCGCCAAAGCGCGCTTCTGGCTCCGCCGCCGGATGCGCGGACCTCGTTGATCACGACGCCCATTTCGCGGATCAGTTCCAGGCAGTCGCGCATGGCGTAGGCGACGCCTTCGAGCACGCTGCGGATCAAGTGGGAGCGGTCGTGGCGGACGGTGAGTCCGACCCAGCCGCCCCGGGCGTCGGGATCGAAGTGGGGGGTTCGCTCACCGGTAAGATACGGCAAGAAGAACAGCCCCTCCGCGCCGGCGGGCGCTGTGGCGGCGGCGGCGGTGATGAGCTCATAGGGATCGACGCCGCGCGCGCCGGCGGCGGCGATCTCGGCCGCGCCCAGGACGTTGCGATACCACTGCAAGCTGCCGCCGGCGGCAAGCACGACGCCCATCACATGCCATGCGCCCGGCACCGCGTGACACCCGCGCTGGAGCCTCCCCAGCGGGTCGAAACCGAGCTCGTCGGCGTGGGCGAACACAACCCCGGAGGTCCCAAGCGCGGCCGAGACCACCCCTTGCCGCACGATCCCGTTCCCCACGCCGCCGGCCGGTTGATCGCCGCCGCCGCCGACCACCGGCGTCCCGCCGGCGAGCCCGGTTTCCCGCGCGCCTCGCGCGCTTACCACGGCGGAAACTTCGGGGCTCTCGCGGCATTCGGGCAGAATCGCCATGTCGAGGTCGAGCCGACCCATGAGCTCCCGGCTCCAGCAGCGATTGGCCACGTCGAGCAAAAGCGTGCCCGACGCGTCGCTGACCTCGGTGGCATACGTTCCCGTGAGCCGATAGCGCACGTAATCCTTGGGCAACAGCACCTGGCGCACGCGGTCCCAGTGCGCGGGCTCGTGGTTGCGGAGCCACAGAATCTTGGGCGCTGTGAAGCCGGTGACAGCGCGATTGGCGGTCATGCGGATGAGCGCTTCGCGGCCGCCGGCCCGCTCCTCGATCCAGGCGCATTCCGCCGCCGTGCGCTGGTCGTTCCAGAGCAAGGCCGGGCGGATCACCTGCCCCTGGGCGTCGAGAAACACCGACCCGTGCATCTGGCCGGAGAGCCCGATACCCGACACGTCGCCCGGCTTGAACTTGCCCGTCGCGAGCAACCTGGCGACCGTGGTCTTCGTGGCCTGCCACCAGAGCTCGGGGTCCTGCTCCGACCAGCCCGGGCGCGGATGCGAGCAGGGATACTCGGCCGAGGCTGAGTCCAGCACCTTGCCCGTCTCGTCGATCGCGAGCGTCTTGGTTCCCGATGTGCCGATGTCGATTCCGAGCGTGACGCCCACCCTTTGACCTCCTCGCGCCAGGGGTTGCCGCCGCCCCCGCGGGTGCGAAGGACGGTCCCGACATCATGCGACGATCGCCCCTGGCGATGCAATGGGACGCAGGCCAAATGTCCCGCCACGCACCAGGACAGAGGGAACGACGGTTACTCTCTCGAAGACGCACTCAGGGCCGACAGCGCGAGCATCGCGCGGTGGAGACTCTGGCTGCGTTGCCGCGCCCGTTCTGGATCCCACAGTTCCCGCACAAACGTTGTCAGTCGCGCGTTGTAGCCCAGGCCTTGCCTTGCGATCGAGCCGCGCTCAGGGAGCAGGTCCCGGCGCAACGCTCCGGGACTCTTGCTCGCGAGACCAAGCAGGGTCTGCTTTGGGTCAGGCAGTCCATCCGGTTCCGCCGGCAGTTTCAATCGCGGGGAACGGAACATTTCCCTCATTCCTTCATGATCGGCAAGCAACCAGGCTTCGGTCTCACGGACGGCAACCCGAAAGATCAGCCGGTCGGGTTTCGGCCGACCCTTCAGCCACTGCTCCACGAGCATGGGCGCACAGCCCGCCCGATCGAGATCCGTGAGCAAGAAAAGCGCATGAAACCTGGCAATCTCACAGAATTGGCTCATATGCTTGGCCAGGTATCCGAATCCACGATTACGGAACTGATTGACAACACGATACCGGTCGTCGGCGACCTCGATCAGGCGTCTGGCGAGCGTCTCCGAGAGCTCGTCCTCGGTGGCGATGGAGATGGGGAATCATGGCCATCGGCTCAGGTGCGCCACGGATTCGGGCCTGGTCTTGGGGAGCAGGACCTCGGCGGGTGTGAGTCCGGCCTCGAGGGCGACGCGTTCCGATTCATTGATGCCTCTGACCGTGCTCCCCTCCGCGCCCGGTTCAAAGAGAAGGATCCCTTGTGGATCGATTCCCGGGTTGTCGAGCAAGGCCGGGCTATGGGTACTGACGAGGACCTGGCGCCGCCGGCGGGAATCTCGCTCCAGGTTCCGCATCATGAGGGGGATCTGGCTGACCACCGCCTCGTTCAACGAAAGTTCCGGTTCTTCAAGCAGCAGCAAGGAATCGCCATCGAGGAGATTCCAAAGCAGGCCGACGAGGCGCAGGGTTCCATCCGAGAATTGGTCCTCGCGCTGCCAGCCGGCGAACGGGCGATGGTGTTTGTACTGCGCCTCAAGATGGGGGCGGCCGGTGCTGGGATCGCGGGCGAATCGCAGATTCTGAAAGCGAGGAACGGCGAGGGTGAGCGCCTTCTCGATCTGTCTGAGGCGTGCGTCGCGGGTTCGGGTCGGCGTCTGAGCCAACCGCTCCAGAAAGCCCTGGCCAAAGGGGTCGTTTTCGAGTTCGCGGCCGCCGATCGAGTCGCCGAACTTGAGGAGTTGCGGAACGAGATGGAGATATGTGGTTTCGCCGAGAAAGTCAGCGATTTCGCGAAACGGCTGATTGGTCTGGATCTGTTCGAGCGAGGTCTGAATCAGCCGGGCGGGGTCCTTGCGATCGCCGTCGTCGGGCCTCTCGAGCAACCGGACGCCTTGCTTCCAGACCTCCTCGCGGGAGATGAGAGTCCTGCGCTGGCCCGCGCCCTCGCGCCTGAAGGCGAGGACGTAGCGCCATTGGGCCGGAGCGAAGTCCCATTCCGCGAAGGACAGATCGAGCAGCACCTCCGGATCACGCCGCGCATGCAGCGATCGCAGACTCGTAAGCCCGCCTCGATCCGCCAGCGCCTTCTGTAGCCCACCGCCCCGCGTCCGGCAGACATCCCGGAGAAAACGGAAGACGTCGAGAAAGTTCGACTTTCCGGACGCGTTCGGCCCGAGCAGATAGGTTCGGGATCGAAGCGGCGATTCAACCGAGCGGAAATTGCGCCAATTCTTCAGTGCTATAGAGCTAACAATCATATTAGCAGTCACACATTCGATTGACGCCTGCGCTGCGCGAATCAGGAAACTGCTTCATTATACTGTCACGCGTGCCGTCTCCGCATCAGAGCGGAATGCGGTCTTGATGGGGTTCAGTCAGCCGCCTGGGCTGTGCGTGCGGCTCTCCGTTCGGCGATGCGTGCGCGAACGCGGCGGAAGAGGATCGGCTCGGAGACCGACTCCACAATCGAGCTGGTGTTTTTGACATCGGGGGGCGGCAAGGGGGGCAGCTCGCCGGCAGCCACGGCGGCCTTCGCGGAAACCTGGCCGACGCTGGGATCGAACGAGTGCGGAGGCGCGATCCTGGCGACGTGCTCGGTGGGAGCGGCCAGGGTCCCTTTGCTGTCGAGCACGGCGAGCGCGCG
>DAIDHX010000013.1 GCA_027451885.1 Planctomycetales bacterium | reverse complement strand
CGTCGACGAGGTCGCGCACCTCCCCGCGGGCGTCAGCTACTGGCAACAGGGCTCGTTCAAGCTCTATCACCATAACCCGCCGCTCGTGAAACTGGCGGCCGCGCTCCCCGTCGTCCTCGCGCACCCGGTCTTCGATCCGATCTATCAATCCACCCTCTGGCGCACGAGCGACCCCTCCCAGGCCACGATCGCCCAGGTCTTCGCCAGGCTCAACGCCGACCGCTACTTCGAGCTCTTCCAGCTCGCGCGGTTGATGATGCCCCTCTTCTCGGTCATCGGCGGGCTGGCCGTCTTCGCCTGGTCGAAGCGGCTCTTCGGAACAGGCGCAGGGCTCCTGAGCCTTACGCTCTGGGCCTTCTGCCCCAACGTGCTCGCGAACGCGCGCCTGGTCACCTCCGACATGGGCGCCTCAGCGCTCGGGGCCGCGGCGACTTACTTCTGCTGGCGCTACCTGGTCGAGCCAGGCTGGCGCAGGGCCGTGGGCGCGGGCGTGACGCTCGGACTCGCCGAGCTCACCAAGTTCAGCATGCTGCTCCTGCCCCCGCTCTGGCTCGTCATCGCGGTAGGCGTGATCGCCTCCCGCCCAGACTGGAAATCGCGCGCGCGCAGGGCGATCCCCCATGCTGCGCTCGCCGCGCTCGCGTGCCTGCTCGTCATCGACGCCGGCTACCTCTTCGAGGGCGTGGGCCGGCCGCTTGGCCAGTTCGAATTTGGCTCGCGGGCCTTGACCCGTCCCGTGCAGCCAGGCGCGCCACGCCCGCACAGCAAGAACCCGCTGCTCGACGTCGCCTGGCAGTTCCGCGTCAATCGATTCCGCGGCACCTTCCTCGAATCGCTGCCTTCGCCCCTCCCCGCACACTTCTTACTGGGGTTCGACGAGCAGAAGATCGAAACCGAAGGCATTCCCATGCGGTTCTGGAAAGCCGTCCAGACAGGCGCGATCCGCGAGGAACAGGCCCAGCCCGAGGCCAGCGACGAACCCGCGGAAGGCTACTCCGTCTACCTCAACGGCGTCATGAAACGCACAGGGTGGTGGTATTACTACCCGCTCACTCTTGCCTACAAACTTCCCGAGGGGACCTGGCTTTTGCTCCTGCTCTCGCTCGTCCCGTTGTGCTCAGCCAAACGCACGGGTGAAGGCTGGGCGAATGAGCTCGCCATTCTGCTCCCGCCCGCCGCGGTGCTTGCCAGCATGACGTTTCTTACCGATATCAACCTGGGGCTCCGGTATATCCTGCCCGTGTTTCCTTACCTGTACATCAGCGCGGGGCGGATCGTGCCGTGGATCGAGGGCCGGGCGGTCAAGCTCAGGCGCGTGTTGAGCGCGGCCACGGCGGCCGGGTTGGTCGCGAGCCTGGCGGCCACGGCCTGGATCGCGCCCCATTATCTTGCGTTTTTCAACTGGGCGTCGGGCGGGCCCGACAGAATGCCCCCGCGTCTGATCGACAGCAATCTCGACTGGGGTCAGGACCTGGTCGCCCTCCGCGACTGGTGGGCGCGGACGATCCCGGACCAGGATCTTGGCCTGGCCTATTTTGGTCAGATCAATCCTTCGATCTTCGCGCTCCGAGGCGCTCCTTTCCGCTGGTTTCTGCCCCCCGTGAAACCGGGAACGATGCGCCCGATCGCCTCCGCGCCAAGCGCGGGGTTGATCGGGCCGGCGAAGGTGCTTAAGCCAGGGTATTACGCCGTGAGCGCATCGATCGTGCAGGGGCTTCCCTGGCGGTTCTACGACCCGGCCGATACGGACAGGGTGCCGGAAGCCTGGGCGCCAGCCTGGAACGCCTATCGCGAGGGTGCGTTTGGCTACTTCAAGAATCTTACGCCCATCGGCCCGCCAATCGGGCATTCGATCCTGATTTACAAGGTCACCGAGGAGGACGTGCGGCGGATCTCGCCAGAGCTTGAAAGGGAATGAGCGACTACGGGGCCTGCCCCAGGCCTGGTTGGTTTTTCGCGCTGCTACCGCGTTGAACGGGCTCGGCCTCCGGTATTCGAGGAATCGATGGATCCTGGGTTTGTGACTGCACTACTTTGAAATCCATTTCGTATAGTTCCTGAAGATTCGCGAAGTCAGCATTCTCAATTCGCTTTTCCATTTTCTCGTAAAGAGCACCCAGTTCATCCAAAACCGCGGCTGGGGACAACCATATTCCATTGGCGTTGATGATTGCCATTTCTGTTTTCACGCCGACGCCCGGCGCCACTTCCGAGGCTCTCTTGGCACTGTAGACATTGAGCAAAGTTGCGTTTAGGTCGGTGAATTGGGTCTGCGCAGCAACCTGCAGTCGGGTAGCAGCGTGAAATTTGCCTACCCCGATAGCCGTATAGCCGAGTTGTTCGATGTTCTGACTCACACCAGGATGGTTTACTCGGAATAGATGAGCTCCTAACCGATCAATACCCGCCACCAAGAGCTCGACACCGATATTGTGCTGGCTCATCTGCAACACAATTCTCTCATACGTCGACGGCTGGTTTTTAAGATAATCCGGCAAGCTGACGCCATTGTCACGCATCCGCACATAATCAGGCCCGAGACTAGGAACAATTAGCAATTCGTCAAGCTGTTGAAGGTGCACCATCCTATAGCCATCCCGCATCATTTCTGCAAGTCTCACAATAGGTGTTTCGTGCAACTCTCTGATCCGTGGCTTGACTGAATTCACGATCGCACGCAGCGTGCTGGTATTATCGCACGCCGACAAAAGGAGAGACATTGGAGTGATCTGCTCGAGTTTGGATGCCTGGGTCTCAAAATTAACGAGCGTTCTCATGTCAGTGTGCATTTGATCGGAGGCGATCACGACACATTTCCCAGAATCACAGATCGCGGCGATTGCTACAGTCATGAGTATACCTACCAACGTTCTCTATTAGCCTCTATCCGTTGCCACACATCTGTCATTTGTTCCAGCGCCTTTGGCACTTGCCTTGTCGGTCTCCGATCGATTAGGAAAGGCGTTGTACGAGGTGACACTTGGCGTCTTGCATCACCGATCTGAAGTCGCTCCCGAAAATGATGCGTGGCTTTCGCCGATGGTACCAGCCACTTTGGACCGCGGTGACTTCGTACTTGACGTTGCCTGATGCAGTCTTTCCGAACGCTAGGATCGGGCAGCCGCTCATTCCTTTGATACTGCTTAGTTCTGGTGTTTCCGAAAGCTCCGCCCAAAAGGTCGGGTAATCCTTATTAAGAATCTCTGGTGGCGGCTGCAGTATGCGACTCACCCGCAGGCCAACGACCTCGAACTTCCGACTGTTGATTGTGCACCGCCCATCGACGGACTCGCCCACCGAAGCGACCGCTTCGTGGGGAATACCAAGAGTCAGGTAAGCGGTGGGCTCGAAGTCCATTTCATATCCCCAGCTCTCTTGATCGATCGGAGTCTGGGGATTGGCCCGCATTTGGTTCCGATAGAAATCTGAAATCTTGATTAGACCGAAATCTGCGCCAGTTGCCTCGTAATCCGTTCGATAGCGGTCGGCCCCTTGATAGTCGAAGGGTATGGATAGAGTATGTGATGCGGATGGACCGAAGTGGTCTACGATACGAAAGGAATAGGTCCGATTAGATTGCGTTCTCAGTAGGCTGTCGACCTCCTCCAGAACATGCGATGCAGTGGCAATATACCAGTCCTCATTGATCGAAACCAAGAAGCCCGAGATGATGAAGTATCCCGGAGCAGAGTGATCAGTCGCTACGCAATGGCTACAGGATAGACCCACTAAATGCCCGCATATCTCCCGGAATCCCCTCTCGGCATCGGATAAGCGGTCCATGTAGTCAATTACCCCAATTCATCGGGAGTCACTAAGCGATGCCTGTCACGGTATTTATCAATAGGTCATTGTACACATCAAATGGGTGGCTTGGAAAGGGTCCAAAAGGACATGAGCTGTGACCCTTGGGGGGTCTGCCCAAAGTCGGTGGGTTATTCCGCGGCACGTGTACCGCGCAGGATGCTCGTTTGCGGACCGAGCGCCTGGGACGTTCGAATCAACCGTGCGAGCAACGAAGCGGCCGGGAACTGCCCACCGGGCGCATGACGAACGACCCAGGCGCTGTGCCATGCCCCCGGTCTAAAGTAGACGAAGGCCGATCACGACCAGCAAGGGGACGGCCAGGGCGCACAGCACGGCCAGCGACAGCGATAGAAACGTGCGCCTGGTCCAGACGATCGGCGGGTTGCCCGCCAGCCGCCTCCAGACCAGGACCCAAAGGACCATGCCGACCAGGCAGATGAAGACGGGGAACTCGAACATGGCAGCCCTCGAACCCTGTGAGGAGCCTGGTGCGCAGCGGGTTTACACGGGATTCGTCGCCAGCGCGGGGTTATTGTACGGTTCCCTGGTTTGAAGGCGAGACTGGGCCGGGCGACCCCGACGAGCCCGCCGCAATGCTGCGCGAGACGGCCGGCCGCTGCGCGAGAGTCCACGCGACCTGGGCAGACGCTCACGGGCGATAACACATAAACTGTAGCCCCCGCGCTGGTCCAGAGCCCCGCCGATCCAACGGCCTGCTGATCGCCAATTCTTACATCCGTGGCAGAGCCAGCGCCTTGCGAGCAGAAAACCGAGGATTTTTTGTCAGACCACGCCAGTCAGGGCGCACATTACATATGAGTAACTCTCAGAAGGCCGAGCAAAGCCGGCCCGCATTTCACCCTCAGTTGAGACGCCCGCTGGTGAGACCACGCTGATCTTGCACTCGGCCGGCGCCCTCGCGAAACCTCAGCGACACTTACCGCCGTGACAATCTGAATCGCGCTGGCCCTGAATCGCGCCTGGAGCAAACCCAACACGGGTCGCTCGCGCGCCTCTCTGCTTGTAACGAATCCAACAATAATGCTGCTTCCATGGATTGCGACCGTTGCGCGGACGAGCGCCCCGCGAGCTGGCACGGCTTCGACGCCCGCGCGGAGCGAACACATTACGTCCCCATTTCGCCGGCGCGGAGCGAACACATTACGTCCCCATTTCGCCCGCGCGGAGCGAACCCATCTATGGGAGAGCGGCTGTCAAGCGAGGCGGCACAGATTCTGTGTCACGGACTTCCCGCACATCCCCTTCGCCGTCGGCTTCGGTCGATCTGGCCCATCTCAGACCTGTCCGCTGACGAGTCGGTGTGCA
>DAIDHX010000012.1 GCA_027451885.1 Planctomycetales bacterium | reverse complement strand
GCGCTCTACCGCGCCAAGAGCTCAGGACGCAATCGCTCCTGCCTGGCCCCCGCCCTCGCGTCCGAGGCGAGTGACGATTCATTCCACCAATCCAGCCTGGCAACCGAACGATCCTGACGGCTATCCTTGCGGTCGTTTGACCCGCCCGGCGCGACGACGCGCGGCAGGATCGAACGCTCCCCAATGAGGCCGTCATGTCCAACCCACATCCCGCACGCGAGACGCCTTCCCGCGCCCTCCCCTGGCTACGCCTCATCGCCGCGATGGACTATCGCGTGCTCCTGGACCCACGCAAGCCATTTCTGGCCGCCGTGGGCCTCATCGTGCTCAGCATGGGCTGGGCCCTGCTCGACCTCTTCGGCGGGCATTCGCTCCCCTGGAATCGCGTTTTCGAGTGGAATCAGCCGCCGGTCCCCTTCAGCGAAATCCAGGCCATTCCCAATCTCACAGATCTCGCCCTCGATCCCATCCGCGGATCGTACCGGCTTCTCGGCGGCGTGCTGGCGTCAAGCACGCTCGACGTCCCGTATCACACCCGCATTCTCGGGCTGCTCTGGTTCACGCTCGTCCTGGGGTTCTTCGGCGGCGCAATTTGCCGGATGATCGTGAGCGAAATCGCCCCTGGACGCAAAATCTCCCTCCTCCAGGCCTGCCAGTTCGCAGCGCGTAACCTGGTTGCACTGGTGCTTGCGCCTGCATGTCTTATTATGGTTGCGCTTGGGTGCGGGCTGCTCGTGGCCCTCTACGGCAAGATCGGGGCGATTCCCCGCGTGGGCGAGCTGCTCGTCGGCGTCGGGCTCGTCATACCGCTTGTGCTGGGGCTGATCTCGATGTTCGCAATCCTGCTCCTCGCCGCGGGCTGGCCGCTCCTGATCGCGGCCGTGGCGGCAGGCGCAACCGACGCGCTTGATGCAATCGCGCGGGTCGTTTCTTATCTCCAGCAAAACCTCTCGGCGCTCGTGGTCCCTCTGCTCCATGCCAGCATCGTGGGTACGATTGGCGTGTATGTGCTCTGGTACCTCCAGCTCTTCCTGCTCGAGCTCGTCGGGACCTGGCTATCGCTCTCAGACTTTCACGTTGCCTTTTATGTAAAAATGGGTAAGGGTTACGGCGGCTCGGCGGACTGGATGCCCCAGTTTTTTTGGCTGTTCCTGGTTCAGGGCCTTGTTGTCGGCTGGGTCTGGTGCTTCTACGCCGCAACCGGCTGTTACACCTACCTGTGGCTCCGCGAGCAGGTTGATGGCACGCCGCGGGAAGAGATCGACCCCGCCTGATTCGAGCGGATCCAGCCCGTGCCTCGTGCGGCTGAGCGCCTGTCCCCCGCGCCGGTTTTGGCATGGGTCCATGGCGGCACTGGCCGAGTCGATCCGGGCCGGGCTATAATTTGACTTCCTCTCCCGCCGCGTAAAATCCACCCGAGTGGACTCGATCATGACTGCGCTCAAACTTGACCGCGGCGGTAAGAAAATGCAAAGAACCATTTCACCTGGCTCGTGGCTTCTGGGTGTGATGATTGGTCTTGGCATCGTGTCGGGATCAGCGCGCGGGGCGGATCTCGCCACGGGCGAGGCGCTTTTCCGGTCGGGTCAATACGACGAATGTGCCACGATGGCCGCGCAGGAGATCGCCGCTGGAGCGGAGATCGGCTGGCACATGGTGCTTGTGGAATCGCACCTGGCGCGGGGCCGGACGCAGGAGGCGCTCGCCGCGGTCGAGGCCGCGATCGAGCGTTTCCCCAGAAGCGTCAGCCTGAGATTGCTCGCCCGCCGCGCGCGGATCGAGGCCGGCCAGGACCCTGCCCTGGCCTCGGATTTTGAGGCGATCGAGGAAATCATCGTGCGCTCGGGGGGCCGGTTCTCCTCGCCGCTCGATCGGATCGCGCTCGGGCGTTATTTCCTGATGCGGGGCGCGGATCCGCGGACCGTGCTCGAACGCTTCTACGACGTCTCGCTCAAGGAGAATCCTGACCTGCTCGAAGGGTACTTCGCCGCCGCGGAGCTGGCGCTTGCCAAGGACGACTTCGCGCTCGCGGCGGCAACGCTCAAGAAAGCGCCCCCCGCCGCGGCGCAGGATCCACGCTCGCACGCCCTGCTCGCCCGGGCCTACGACAACGACGATCCCGCGGGCTCGGCCCGGGAGGTCGCCGCAGCGCTCAAGTTGAACCCCCGGCATGTCGAGAGCCTTTTGCTCGCCGCGGAACACAAGATCGACGCCGAGCGCTACGCGGAGTCCGCCGAAACCCTCAAGGCGGTTCTCGCGGTCAATCCCCGTGAGCCGCGGGCGCACGCGTATCTGGCCGCACTCGCGATGCTGCGGTCGAAAGATCAGGACGCCGCCGCGCTCAAGGCACAGGCGCTCGCCAACCGCCCGCGCAACCCCGAGGTCGATTACCTGATCGGCCGCACGCTCTCCGCGAAGTACCGTTTCGAGCAGGGTGCGAAGCACCAGCGCGAGGCGCTTACGATCGATCCTGATTATGCCCCCGCGAAACTGCAGCTTTGCCAGGACCTGCTCCGGCTGGGAGACGAGGCCGAGGGCTGGAAGCTCGCGGCGCAGGTGCTCGACAAGGATGCCTACAACGTCGTGGCCTATAACCTGGTCTCGCTCCGGGACCACCTCAAAGGTTTCCGCACGATCGAGGCCGACGGCATTGTGCTCCGCATGGATCCACGCGAGGCCGACCTCTATGGCGACCGGGCGCTGGCCCTGCTCAAACGCGCCCGCGCAACGCTCGCCGCCCGCTACGGCGTGACGCTCTCGTCCCCCATCACCGTGGAGATTTTTCCCGAACGCAAGGACTTCGCCGTTCGCACCTTCGGGTTGCCGGGCGCGGACGGGCTGCTGGGCGTCTGCTTCGGCAAGGTCGTCACCGCCAACAGCCCGCGGTCGCAAGGCGAGCATCCCGCCAATCTTGAGGCGGTCCTCTGGCATGAATTCTGCCACGTGATCACGCTCGCCAGGACCAGAAATCGCATGCCGCGCTGGCTCTCCGAGGGCATCTCGGTACACGAGGAAGCCCGCGCTGACCCGGCCTGGGCCACCGCGCTCAATCCCACCTTTCGCAAGCTGATCCTGGGCCCAGAGCTCACGCCGCTGAGCCAGTTGAGCTCGGCGTTTCTGAACGCCAGAACCGCCTTGCACGTGCAATTTGCTTATTTTGAATCCGCGCTCGCCGTCGAGTTTCTGGAATCACGCTTCGGCCTGGATACGATCAAATGGCTTCTCGACGATCTGGGGAACGGGCAGACGCTCGAGGATGCGCTGCCGAAGCGAAGCAAAATGACGCTGACTCAAATAGATCAGGCGTTTGGAGATTTTGCGCGCCAGCGCGCGAAGGGGACGGCTTCACAGGCGACCTGGGAAGAGCCGGAGCTGCCCGCCGGCGCTGATGCAAAGGCGCTTGGCGGCTTCGTCGCCGAACATCCGAACAGTTTCTGGGGGTTGCGGCGGCTGGCCGCGCGGCTGGTTGACGATCGCAGGTGGGGAGAGGCGACGACGGTGCTCGAAAAGCTCAAGGGCCTTTACCCCGAATTCACCGGCCCGGACAACGCGTACACGTTGCTCGCGGCGGTCCATCGCGGCCAGGGAGACGCGGCCGCGGAGGAGCGTGTGCTCGAGGAGCTTGCCGCGCGGAGCGGAGACGCCGCGCCTGCGTTCGCCCGGCTCATGGAGCTGGCCCGCGCCCGGGGCGACTGGGCGGCTGTGGCCAGGAACGCCCGGCGGATGCTCGCGGTGAATCCCCTTGTATCCGAGCCGCATCGGATGCTGGCGCTCGCCGCGGAGAAAACCGGTACCCTCGACGAAGCAATCGCAGCCGCGCGGGCCGTGGTGCTGCTGGACCAGATCGAGCCGGCCGGAGCCCATTATCAGCTCGCCAGTCTGCTCGCAAGGGCCGGCAAGCCGGCCGAGGCCAGGCGCGAGACCTTGAAGGCCATCGAAGAAGCGCCGCGGTTCCTGGCGGCGTATCGGCTCTTGCTCGACCTTGGGTCTGAACCCGCGGCGGGCGCTCGGTCCCTCGATTCGAAAGGCGCCCACCCGTGATCACGCGACGGCGAATCTTCTGGATCGTGCCGATTCTCCTGCTCGCGGCCTCGACCGTGGCGCTCGCCCAGCGCTTCGGCGGTGGTGGCGGCCGGGGTGGCGGCCGCGGCCGTGGCGGGCCGGTGCAGATGCCTGAGGATCGCGCGGGTGTGCCAAGCTGGGCCAACGACGAACACTACAAGACCGACGTCTTCACCTTCGTACGGGTGGAGTATGACTCCTTCGGCGGCCGCGGCCGTGGCGGCTGGGGCGGCTGGCAGCGCTGGGCCACCGACTGGCCGGACAGCGATCTCAACTTCTCGTTCCGGCTCCAGCAGCTCACGTCGATCAAGGTCAACCCCGACCCGATCACGCTCCGCCTCACCGATCCTCGCCTGGCCGATTACCCCTTCATCTACTTGATCGAGCCGGGGGCTCTGTCTTTCTCCAACGAGGAAGTCCAGGCGCTCAGAAAGTATCTGCTCTCGGGCGGCTTTCTGATGGTCGATGACTTCTGGGGCGACTACGAATGGCAAAACTTCCATGAGCAGATCAAGCGCGTGTTCCCGGACCGCGAGCCCGAGGAGCTACCGCTCGACCACGAGATCTTCCACTGCGTCTATCGCCTCAAGGAAAAGCCGCAGGTGCCGAGCATCCAGGCCGCGTGGAACGGGCGCGAGCAAGGCATTACCTGGGAGTGGGGCCACGGCGGCAACACCCGCGACGTCCACTTCAAGGGATTGTTCGACGACAAGGGGCGGCTGATGGCCATCATCTGCCATAACACCGACCTGGGCGACGGCTGGGAACGCGAGGGGGAAGATCCCTGGTATTTTAAGGAATTCTCAGAAAAAAAAGCCTATCCGATGGGCATCAACATCATAACATACGCCATGACGCACTAGGCGCGTGCCCGGCGAGACGATCAGCAAGAAAGGGGCGATCGTGGTCGAAGCGATGGACGTCTACGAGGACGAGCGCAAGGTCGTCGAGAAGATCCACGAGAGCCGGGGGCGGATCGAGCACGAGCTTGGCAAGGTGATTGTCGGTCAAAAAGACGCCACCGAGCAGCTTCTCATCAGCCTGTTCGCGGGGGGGCACTGCCTGATCACAGGCGCGCCCGGCCTGGCCAAGACGCTGCTTGTGCGCACGATCGCGCAGATCTTTCATCTCAAGTTCCAGCGGATCCAGTTCACGCCCGACCTGATGCCGGCGGACGTGACGGGAACGGAGATTCTGGAAGACGCGGGGGATGGCCGCCGGCGGATGCAGTTTGTCAAGGGGCCGATCTTCGCGCAGGTGATCCTGGCGGACGAGATCAATCGCACGCCTCCCAAGACGCAGGCCGCGCTCCTGGAGGCGATGCAGGAGCACCAGGTCACCGCGGCGGGGGTGCGCTATCCGCTCGAGGAGCCGTTCTTCGTGCTCGCCACCCAGAACCCGATCGAGCTCGAGGGCACGTATCCCCTGCCCGAAGCGCAGCTCGATCGTTTCATGTTCAACGTGGTGGTCGATTACTTGCCCGAGGACGACGAGGTCGAGGTCGTGAAGCGTACGACGTCGAAGCAGCGTGAGACGATCGAGCCGCTCTTCGACGGGCCGGATGTGCTGGCGTTTCACGAGCTGGTGCGCAGGGTGCCCGTGGCTGAGGATCTGGTGCGAAAAGCGGTGCGGATCGCGGCCCTGAGCCGCCCCGGGCCGAATGCGCCGGCGTTCGTCAACGAGTGGGTGAGCTTTGGCGCGGGGCTGCGGGCGGCGCAGTCGCTGGTGCTGGGCGCCAAGGCGCGGGCGCTCTTGCGCGGGCGGTTTCACGTCACGCTCGACGACCTGCTCGCTCTGGTTCATCCCACCCTCAGGCACCGCATCCTGCTCGGGTATCGCGCGGAGGCGGACGGCGTCAATGTCGACGCCGTGATCGATCGCTTGCTGGAACATGCCAGGGGAGCCAGGGGTTGATGAGCACGGGCGAGCCGCATGCTGGCCGCGCAGAGCACGCTTCCGAGCCGGTCGCGGCGGCCTCGGGATGGATCGACCCGGTTGCGCTTTCCCGGATCAAGAACCTGCAAATCCGCGCCCGCGTGGCGGTCGAGGGATTCGTTCGCGGCATCCACAAAAGCCCATTCCACGGCTTCTCGGTCGAATTCAGCGAATACCGCCAGTATAGCCCTGGCGACGATCCACGCTATCTCGACTGGCGGCTCTACGCCCGGTCAGACCGGCATTACATCAAGCGGTTCGAGGACGAAACGAACCTGCGCACCTATCTGGTGCTCGATTCCAGCCGCTCGATGACGTACGGCTCGGGTCCGCTGAAGAAGTGCGATTACGCGCGCACCGCCGCGGCCACCCTGGCGTACTTTCTCACCACCCAGCGCGACGCAGTGGGGCTTGCGCTTTTCGATGAGCGGATCGTCGAGTTCATTCCGCCCCGGTATCGGCCCGGGCAACTGCGGCGGATCATGGGGGTGCTCGAGCGCGAGCCGGCGGGCCGCGCCACCGATCTGGGCACGCCTCTGGAACAGGTGGCGGCCACAGCGCGCAAGCGGGGGCTGGTGATCATTCTCTCAGATCTGCTCGCCCCCACGGGATTGCTCGCGAATCGTCTGGGTGCGCTGCGGGCGCGTGGGCATGAAGTCCTGCTGCTGCGCATCCTCGATCCGGCCGAGATCACGTTTCCATTCCGTGACGCCGCCCGGTTTCGCGACGTCGAGTCCGGGCGCGAGATCATCCTCGACCCCGCGCGCGCGCGGGCGGAATACATGAAGCGCTTCACCGAGCACGCGGCCGAGCTCAAGCGGCTGGCGGTCGAGCTTGGGATCGATCACGCCCAGATCTCGACCGCGGATCCGCTTGAAGTCGTGCTCTTTCAGCTCCTGGGCGCGCGGGCCAGGCGCGGGCGGACAACCGGGCGCGGGCACGCGAAGCCGGGGGCAATGCGATGAGCTTTCTGGCCCCGCTCTACTTGCTGGGCATCGCCGCGGCGGCCGCGCCCATCGTACTCCATCTGGTACGCAGAGCGCCCAGGGGCGAGGTCGTCTTCAGCTCGCTCATGTATCTCAAGCCCACGCCCCCGGTCTCAGCGCGGCGGAGCCGGCTCGAGCATCTTTTGCTTATGCTTTTACGCATCGCCGCGCTTTGCTTGCTCGCCTTTGCCTTCGCCCGGCCTTATTTGAGCCGCGCCTTGCCAGGATTGCTCGGCCCCGCGCGCGAGCGTGTCATGGTGCTCGTCGACACAAGCGCGAGCATGCGCAGGGGAGACGCCTGGCCGAAGGCGGTCGCCCTTGCACGAAAGGCGATCGAGTCGCGCGCGGAGGGGGACGAGCTCGCGGTCTTCGCCTTCGACACCGAGACACGGCCGCTGCTGGCATTTTCGGAAGCGCGCGCGCTCGATCCGGCTGCGCGCAGAGCCACCGCGATCGCGCGGGTTGAGGCCGCAAGCCCTTCCTGGCGCGCAACACGGCTTGGGCAGGCGCTCATTGAGGCTGTGGCCGCGCTCGACTTCGAATCGGCCGCGGAACGCGAGCAGGCCCCGCGCGAACGCAGGATCGTCCTCGTGAGCGATCTCGAGCGCGGCGGCCGTCTCGAGGCGCTCGGCGATTTCGACTGGCCGTCAAATGTGCAGCTTGAAATCGAGCCGGTCGAACTTCCAGGCGCGAACGCGTCGCTCACACTCGCCGAGCCGGGTCGCGCAGCGCACGACAGGCCGAACGAGCCCCGCAGGGTGGTCGTGAGCAACGAGCCTGGTCACGATCAGGACGCGTTCACCCTGGTCTGGTCGAGCGACGGCGGCAAGCCCCAGGGCGCCCCGATCCCGGTCCATGTGCCGCCAGGCGAAAGCCGGGTGGTAAGCGCGCAGGCGCCGGCCGGTCTGGGTGGAGCGCGTGTGCTTACCCTCAAGGGAGACGCTTACGACTTCGATAACATGGTCTCGATCGCGGTGCCGCCGGCCGAAACGATCGACGTGGTCTATCTCGGCAACGATCGAGCCGACGATCCCGCCGGGGCGCGATTCTTTCTCGAACGCGCCTTCGAGAACGCGCCCGGTCGAACCGTGCGAGTGCTTGCCGAGGCGCGGCAGGGAGCCTCGGCCTGGCCCGCGGCAAAACGGCCCGGGCTCGTCGTGATCGCGGCCGAGCCCCCCGATCCGCTTCGCTCCCAGCTTGTGAGTTTTGTCGAATCGGGCGGGCTTGCGCTTGTGCTACTCGGCCCGGAGCCGCCCCGCGCCACGCTTGCAACGCTCGCGCAGGTCGATCCGCGGACGCTTGCCCTGCCGCTCGTCTCGGGCGATTGGATGCTGGGGCAGATCGACTTTGCGCACCCCCTGTTCGCCCCGTTCGCGGGCGCTGGATTCAACGACTTTACGCGCATTCACTTCTGGAAAATATGCGACATCAAGGCCGGTGCGCTTGGTGGAGCGCGGATTGTCGCGCGGTTCGAATCGGGCGCCCCCGCCGTGGTCGAGCTGGCGCGCGGCAAGGGGCGGGTTGTGGTTCTCGCCTCGTCCTGGAGGCCGGTGGACAGCCAGCTCGCGCGATCGTCGAAGTTCGTGCCGCTGCTCGCGACCTTGCTCGAATCAGGCGCGCCTGGATCGCGCCTGGGCGACCGGATCGCGATCGGCGACCCCGTGCCGCTCGCGGGCGCGGAGCCGCTTTCCATCAAGAAGCCGGACGGATCTACCGCGCTTGCGACGGGCGTCTTCAAGGACACCGATTCGCCGGGCTTTTATACCGCCACTGGGTCGAGCCCGCCGTTCTCCTTCGCCGTGAATCTCGATCCCCAGGAAGGCCGCACAGCGCCTGTTGCGCGTGAGGTCTTTGAACAGTACGGCTGCCGATTGAGCCGCCGCGCGCCCACCCCGGTTGACGTGGCTCAGGTCGCGCTCGAACGCGAAACCGAGCAAGAATCGCGCCAGAAGGCGTGGCGCCCGATCATTGTCAGTCTGCTCGGTGTTCTCTTGCTCGAGACCCTTCTGGCAGGCCGCGCGCGCGGCCGAGCCCCCACTCCCGCGGAGGCTTTCACCTCATGAATGCCGATCTGAAGCACGCACTGGAGCGGACGGCCGAACGCATGCGCTTTGCGCGGATCTGGGGCGGACTCGCCGTGTGCTGGCTGGCGTGGGCGGCCGTCGCGGCGCTGCTCCCCTGGGCCTGGCCGCGGCTCGCCGGCCCGGACCCCTTGCCGCAAGGCGCAGTGGCCACGCTCGTCGGCCTGGCCGCGTCCTCGGCGCTGGCGTGGTGGTGGTTCGCCCTGGCCTGTGATCGCAACCCCATGCCGGTCGCGCGCAAGATCGAGGAGCGCTATCCCGAGCTCGACGCCGCATTGCTCGCCGCGATCGAGCCCGAGCGCGAGTCGGGCGGGTTTCTCAAGCATGCACTTGTTGAACAGGTCATTGCGCATGATCGTGTTCATGACTGGAAGAATGCCACGAGTGCGCGCAAGGTCGTCGCGCTCGGCGTGCTCCAGCTCGCCGCGCTGGGGTTGCTGGGCATTTCGTTGCTGCGGCTTGCGGATAACAAGGCCCTGTCGAGCGAGAGCGGTCGCGGCACAGCGGTTGCGAACATCGTGATCGAACCGGGGGATGTGGAGCTCGAACGCGGCTCGCCGCTGCTCGTTACCGCGCGATTTGCCGCGGTTGCGCCCACCGCCGCCGAGCTCGTGATGGAATCGGTTGAACCAGCCGTCCGCAGGCAGCCCATGACCCGCGGGCTCGAGGACCCAGTCTTTGCCGGCCGAGTCGAGGAGGTCGCCGCGAATCTGGCGTATCACGTCGCCTTCGAAGGAGGCGTGAGCCCCACCTATCACGTCCGCGTGTTCGAGTATCCAGAGCTGGAGCGGACTGACGCGAAGCTCGAGTTCCCCCAATACACGGCGCTGCCGCCGAAGACGGTCGAGGACGTGCGCCATGTTACGGCC